>CAMDGU010000027.1 GCA_945897885.1 Chitinophaga pinensis | reverse complement strand
TTTAAACGAATCAATTTCATTTAAGGAATATAAATTGCCCGGCACAATGCCAAAAAACTGAACATCCTTAGTGTAATACTGACTGTAAACCTGATTGACAGACATTGTATAAAATTGCGCAAACGGACAATCGGGAACCATAAAAAAATAAACAATGGCTTTGGTATTGGTTTTAATATCTATGTTGGTGGTTTTCCCTTTTAGGGTATGAAACGGTTTGGAATTGCAGTTTGCTAAACCAAGGATGCATAAAAAAATTAAACACGGAGACACGAAGAAAGCGAAGAAGCACGGAGTTTTCTTTTTTAATCTATGTATTCTCTGTACCTCTGCGTTAAAACTTAAATGATTAAATAAAAAAATTATACATAAAGGCACTAAGGGCAAAAAGACACTAGGAGTTTTCTTAGTATTCCTTCGTGTTCTCTGTGCCTCCGTGGTAAAACTTATATTATTTAACAAGCTTTAAAAATTTGTTTTTGTAATCAATCACCGCTTTGCCTTTGCTTAAAATATCGCCACCCAATATCAGTTCAAAAGGTTCAATATTTAAGGTTTTATACTGCAAATTTACATGCTCCAAATCTATAAGACCGGTGATTAAATTTTTAAACTTTAGGTTACCAAAGGCAATGCTGTCAATTTTGGCAAAGGCCACATTTACCTCGCCGGGATGAATACCTGTCATTTGATTATCTCCTTTCACTTTGTATTCTTCCACCTTCAATTTTTCAATCAGTTTTTTACCAATAACCGATTTGCTGGCTCCTGTATCAATTAAGGCACGGCACTTTTTACCATTCACTTTTACTTTGCAAAACAAGTGGTAACCATCGTCGCCCAGCGATTGTAATTCTATTTTTATTTTCAAATTGTTTATATCTAAATTGCAGTGTGAATTTAAGAGCTATAGCCGTTTTAAGTTTTGTAATTTTATTAATAATTCCTCTTAAGGCTCAATTGGCTGTAAGCAATAAATCGTTGGCAAATTTAACCACAATCAAAGAAATACCTAGTGTTCCCATCGCCTCAAAGTTTAACTTTAACTTACTAAATTCGAATAAACTTGTTTACCTCGATTATCAATACATTTTTGGATATACCCACTCCCCCAACTATATAAGCGCCATGAACATGCATCCAGAATTTGGTTTGGGAATTGGTTCAAAAAAAGAGGACTATTCGTTGGGCATTACCGGAACCTACCGTTTTATAAAAACCCGAAAACCCTATGAGTACTATTTTAGTAACGACACTTTAAACACCCGATATTTTGGCGATTTAGCTTTTTCATTTTATTACCACAAACCACTTATTGAAGCCACCGGCAAGGAACTGTTTTATGAAATAGGTCCCGGTTTTGAAGTACTATATCTTGAACGCACTGCCCGAAACGCAAGTCAATCAAGACCTAGCACCATCAGTTTTCATGGAATGGGAGGTATTGGCTATCGGTTAACCAGAAAAAACTTAAAGTACTATCAATTGGGAGCCAATATTAATTATAATAATTTTTCGCTTGGAAAAAACACCGATATACCCGGTCAATTTTTCTTTAACATCAGGTTCACAATAGGGTATTTGGTAAAGGATGACTGGGCAATGAAGAATGGCCAAAAATGATGAATTTAATTCTGAGTTGTTAGAAATATCAATCTAAAAAAAATGAGTTATAAGAATAAACTTATAACTCATTTTATATAATTTATTGCTAAAAATTAGCGACGGTTTCTATCATCTCCTCTTCTATCGCCGCCACCTCTGCGGTCATCACGACGGTCACCACCTCTGCCTCTTTCATCTCTATCACGGGGAGGACGAGGAGCTGGCTCAACATATCCTTCAGGTTTTTCTAAAAGTGCCTTATGTGAAAGTTTAAACTTACCTGTCTTTTTATCAACTTCAAGTAACTTCACCATTACTTTATCACCTTCCTGATACACACCATCCATGCTGTTTAAGCGAGAATAGCTTATTTCAGAAATATGCAACAAACCTTGTTTGCCCGGCATGAATTCAACAAAAGCACCAAATTCCTGAATACCTTTTACCACACCTTCGTAAGTGGCACCTTCTTCAGGATCAGTAATTATTCCAATCACAATGGCTTTGGCTTTTTCCATGCTTTCCATGTCAGTTGCCAAAATTTCTACGATTCCTTTGTTTCCAACTTCTTCAATAGAAATGGTTGTACCGGTTTGTGCCTGAATATCCTGAATTACTTTTCCTCCGCTACCAATTACTGCACCTATTTTATCTTTTTCAATTTCAATACGCTCAATACGTGGGGTATGTGGTTTCAGTTCTTCTCTAGGACCACTAAGGGTTTCATTCATTTTACCCAAAATATGAAGTCTGCCTCTACGTGATTGTTCCAAAGCTTCGGCTAAAAGTTCATAGGATAATCCTTCAACCTTTATATCCATTTGACAAGCCACGATGCCTTCTTTGGTTCCAACAATTTTAAAATCCATATCTCCTAAATGATCTTCATCACCCAAGATATCAGAAAGAATAGCATAACGGCCGGTTACCGGGTCAGAAATCATCCCCATCGCAATACCTGAAACAGCTTCTTTCATTTTAATACCGGCATCCATTAACGCTAATGAACCAGCACAAACGGTAGCCATACTGCTACTTCCGTTGGATTCTAAAATATCAGAAACGATACGGATGGTGTAGTCTACTTGATCAGGTAACATTTTCTTTAAACTACGTGCAGCTAAATTTCCGTGACCTATTTCACGGCGGGCTGGGGCACGATTTGGTTTAATTTCACCCGTACTAAAGCCGGGAAAATTGTAATGTAACATAAAACCGCTTTTACCATAAACCATTGGGCTATCCAATAATTGTTGGTCAAGTTTTCCGCCTAAAGTTACTGAGGTTAATGATTGCGTTTCACCACGAGTAAAAACACTAGAACCATGAGCACAAGGCAAATAATCTACTTCGCTCCATATTGGTCGAATTTCATCCAGTTGACGACCATCCAAACGACTGCGGGTATCCAACATCATATTACGAACCGCTTCCTTTTTGGCTTTACCAAAATATCTTTTTATAAGCTTTTTTGTTGTGTCTTCAAGACCATCACCTTTTGATAAAATGTATTCATCCAAAATAGCTTTGAATGCAGCCGAACGTTCATCCTTATTGCTGGGAACTTTAGCTACATCATATATTTTTTGATAAACATCTTCTCTCACTTTCTTCTTTAAATCCTCATCATTTATTTCATGATTGTATTCTCTGGTTGCCTTACGACCACCCATTAAATCACAAAACTCCAACTGAAAAGCACATTGCTTTTTTATGTATTCATGAGCAAGTTTCAAAGCTTCAACCATATCCGCTTCCGAAGCGTTGGTCATTTCACCTTCTACCATGTTAAGTTCATTGGCGGTTCCTGAAACAATCAAGTCCAAATCACTTTTCTCTAATTGGTCTTTATAGGGGTTGATGATAAATTTGCCATCCACACGAGCGACTCTTACTTCTGAAATAGGACCGGCAAAAGGAATATCAGTGATACAAATAGCAGCTGAAGCAGCCAAACCTACTAAAGCATCAGGTAAAATATTTTCATCACTTGAGATTAAAAATAAATTTACTTGAGTTTCGGAGTGGTAGTCATCGGGAAATAAAGGACGAATAGCTCTGTCAACAATACGACAGATCAATACTTCGTAGTCCGAAAGACGGCTTTCTCGGCGTAAAAAACTGCCGGGAATACGACCTACGGCTGCAAATTTTTCTTGGTAATCAACTGAAAGAGGAAGAAAATCTAAATCTTCTTTGGCTTCATAATTTGAAACCACGGTGGCCAAAATCATAGTTTTGCCCTGCGTTAGCACCACGGATCCATGTGCTTGTTTTGCTAATTTACCTGTTTCTAAAGTAATTGTGCGTCCGTCGCCAAAATCGAATGATTTGGTAAAAGCTGTATAGTTCATCTTAATTTTTTTTTAATAGTAAAAAAAGTCGTTTCCGAACGGGGCTTTTTACCGAGAAGGTGAAATTCCGTCCCGAAAGTATCGGGACGAAAAAGAAATTATTTACGTATACCTAATTGTTTGATAAGTTCGCGATACTTGTAAATATCTTTTTTAGCGATATAATCAAGTAATGCACGACGTTTACCAACCAATTTAACAAGGCTTAATTCAGTAGAGAAATCCTTTTTGTTAAGTTTCAAATGGCCGGTTAAATAAGTGATACGTTGTGTAAACATAGCTACTTGAGCTTCTGCCGAACCTGTATTGGTTTCACTACCTCCGTAGGTTTTGAAAATTTCTTTTTTGTCTTCTGTTGTTAAATGCATTGTATGCTATTGATTTTCTTTAAAGGACGGCAAAAATAGAAATAATAATTATTTATTCAAAGGATTTTTAAAAGCATTACAATAAATCTTTTGCTTTTCATTCCTTTACATCTCTTGACTATCTTTGCTTGGTAAATGGTAAAACCTAAAAAACACCTTGGCCAGCATTTTTTAACCGACCAAAACATCGCCGAACGAACTGCAATTCTGACAAATAAAAGCAATGTAGAGAACGTTTTGGAAATTGGACCCGGTAAAGGAATTTTAACCAAACATCTTTTAAATCAACCCAACAAGATTATTCATGCCATTGAAATTGATACTGAATCTTCGGAATATTTGCAAGAAAATGGCATTTTACAGAAACCGTTTTTAATTGAAGGCGATTTTTTAAACCTTCAAATTTCGAAACTTTTTGATAAAGAATTTATACTTATAGGCAATTTCCCCTACAATATTTCTTCTCAAATCATTTTCAAAATGCTTGAGTATCGTCATCTGATTCCTTTAATGGGAGGAATGTTTCAAAAAGAAGTTGCATTAAGAATTGCCTCAAAAGAAGGAAGTAAGGAATATGGAATTTTATCGGTTTTGGTACAAGCTTTTTACGATGTAAAAATTGAATTTAAAATTTCACCTGGAGCATTTTTCCCGCCACCAAAGGTAGATTCAGCTGTTATATCATGTATCCGAAAAGAATCATTCAAACTGGATTGCAATGAAAAACTTCTATTTGAAGTAGTAAAAACTGCCTTTAATCAGCGACGAAAAACACTTCTAAACAGTTTGAGCAAATTTAATTTAAAAGAAGTTTTTTTAAGCCATCCTTTTGCTAAATTGCGGCCTGAAACACTTTCGGTAAATCAGTTCATAGAACTTACAAAATTTATAGAAAGTGTAAAAGGGTAAGTTTTAAATGTAAGCAGTTTATAAAAAAATTGGAAGTCGTCTGTTATAATATAAAGAATGTCACAGTTTCAGCTAACAGATACCTTTATAGAAGAGCTAAAATCATGGATTAGCCGTGATTTGTATGCCAGTGCTACAACTACTTTAAATCGACTATATGCTGTTGATATTGCCGAACTTTTTGATGAACTAACCCTTGTCGAGTGCAGATATTGCCTTGATCACTTGGCCAATGATAAAGCCGTAGAAGTACTGGCAGAATTAGAAACTGAAAAAAGAGAACCTCTTTTTTTAACATACACTCCAAAGGAAATTGCCTCCAGGTTTATTGAAAATCTAAATTCGGATGATGCGGTGGATATCCTGAATGAATTACCAAAATCTTTATCACAGGAAATAATAAGCTACGTTGCGGATTTAGAATATTCAATACAATTGGTTTCTCTGCTTCACCATGATGAAGATACTGCGGGTGGATTAATGGCGAAGGAATTAATTAAAGTTAACCTAAACTGGAACCTTGCCCAATGTACCGAAGAAATAAGAAAACAGGCTGAAAATGTCACAAAGGTTAATGCCATATATGTGGTAGATAACCATGATATTCTTTTAGGAATTGTTCCTTTAAAAAAAATACTGCTAGAAAAAGCATCAACTAAAGTCTCTGAAATATTTGATACCAACGTAATCTTTGCTCATGTGCATACGCGAGGCGAAGAAGTAGCCAACATAATGAGCAAATACGATTTAGAAGCTTTGCCAATTGTTGATGCATTAAAACGTCTGATTGGTTTGATTACAATTGATGACGTGATAGATTTTGTAAAAGAAGAAGCCGACAAGGATTATCAGTTACTATCAGGTATCAGTGAAAACGTAGAATCAACCGATAAAATATGGGTATTATCCCGAGCCAGATTACCTTGGTTAATTATTGGATTGGGGGGAGGATTAATGAATTCCTTTGTAATTAAAGGATTTGAGAGCCAGCTCTCTGCCAACTTGCAACTTGCTTTATTTATGCCACTTGTAGCTGCAATGGGTGGAAATGCCGGAGTTCAATCATCCTCTATTATTGTTCAGGGTTTAGCTAACGATAGTTTGGATACCAAAAATTTTATTCCCCGCTTGGCTAAAGAATTTTCTGTGGCCTTACTGAATGGTTTAATATGCTCAGGCCTACTTTTGGCATATACAGCTGCCATCGGCAATCCTCTCAATATTGCAGAAGTAGTTAGCATTGCGTTGTTATCAGTAATCTTGTTTGCATCAATCATAGGCACACTTATTCCACTTATTCTTGAACGTTTTAAAATAGACCCTGCCTTGGCTACCGGACCATTCATTACTACCACAAATGACTTGGTTGGATTGTTTCTCTATTTTAGCTTAGCCCGATTAATGTTATAGGTAAAAAAAATGCCTCACTTTTCAGCAAGGCATTCGATATATTAAGGAGTTTAAAAAAAAATTATTTACTTACTGTCATTCTTTTGGTCACTTTCTGACCATCCGCTTCTATGGAATAAAGATAAATTCCTTCTTTGTACTCAGAAACATCAAGGATTATTCTTTTTTGATCATTAGAAATAAAATGTTGTTCTACAAGTTTTCCTAAAACATTATAAATACTCAATACTGCTTCAGAAGAGGAAAATTCAACCAAAATTACAGTTTTACCTTTAGCAGGATTTGGATAATTCTGACCTAAAACAACAACCGAACCGGTTGCACCGTCTCCGGTTCCCAGATTGGGAGTTTTAGCATCAACGCTTAAAATTGATACAGACAGCAGAAAAAAGAATAGTAATTTCAATCTCATATTATATTAATAATTTACAAATATATAATACAAAACCATGCCAAACTATAGGTTTTTATAAAAAAGTTAAAATTTGTCTAGTTTTAAAAATCTTTCAAAACTAAAAAACAGTAGTCAAACCTTTGATATTATTATATTTTTGTATTGTTAATTGACATGTTTAAAATTCTATCAACAGTTACGTTATTTCTAATATTAACTACGTTTTGTGTAGGCCAGGATACTCGTATTGAAATAAAACTAAACCGTATTCCAAAAGATATGGAAATTATTTCCTTGGAACGAAAAGGTTTTTTGCTATTGTACACTGGGGGAGATCGCAGGGGAAATGCCTATAATTCTTGGAACATTACTAAATTTAACACCAATTTTGAGGAACAATGGAATAAATTAATTGATATTCCAAGCCGCTACACTATTGAAAAATACTTAAATGACAGTATTTCGAACCGATTTATTTGGGTAAGTATATCTTCCTCGCAATTGCGAGTGGATATGGTAGATTTAAATGACGGGCTAAATTCAACCCAGACTTACAACTTGGGAGGTCATGCCCGAGAGATTGTTTCTGCTAAAATTGTTGAAAATAATTTGTTTCTCCTTTTCAAATATGGTCCAGATGATCAGGCAAGCCATTGCTTTAACATGTGTTGTTTTATATCCTTCCCCTTGCGCATGGCAGGATTATCTGTTTTTAAATATGGAAGTATCTATACCAGAATTGACCTTAAAAACCAACTTAAGTATGAGCAAACGGATGTAGGAAAGGGAATTTCAATTCCTGATAAAATACAAAATAAAAGTTTAAGTAGTGAGACCATTTCAGTATCAAGTTTTAAACAAAGGCCCCACTCCCATGGCAAAACAGCTTTGATTGTAAAAAACCTTGACCTCAGATTAAAAACCAATGATAGTGTTATCATTCTAGCTCCCGAAAATTATTACCTTCAAAATATTCAATTGGTAAAATCAGGTAATGGAATTGCCGGAGTTGGAACCTTCAACAGTTCAGTTCCTGAACCTGATGATGACATTAACACCATCAATGCTCAAGGGTTTTACACTGTAATTATTGATTCTAATAAAAATGTAAATACTGTTAAAATATTCCGCTTTTCTGAGTTAAAATCGTTTGAAAAATACATTGAAGATGTAAACACACGAGGAAAATCGGAACTTTCCGAAAGCCGAAAAAACCGTTTAAAAAAACGCTATAAAAACTACTCCACCTTGTTGCGATTTAATGAAATTGTAGAGCGTGAAGATGATTTTATAGCTACCGCAGAGGCCTTTTACCCTGTGTACTCAAGCTACCGCGATGCCAATGGAAATTTAATTCAATATTTTGAAGGGTATAATTACACCCATTGCCTTATTCTTTGTTTTGATAAAAATGGAAATATTAAATGGGATAAAACAGTTCCTTTAAATTTCAATCGTTTGTATCTTAACTTATCTCAAAAAGTTGAATTGCTGCAAAACGGTGAAGATGTTCAACTATCCTATGGTTCGGGAGGAAATATCAATGTTATTTCCATAAGTGGTGATGATGTATCTGACCCTGAAAATTTTAAACTTCCCCGATTGCTTAAAGAAGATGAAAAAGCAAGTGAATACATTGCTGATGTAACTCCTTGGTATGGGAATAAATATTTAATTTGGGGAGTACAAAAGATAAAAAGGTCAGATATTAAAGACCGGGAAGGCAGCAACGTTATTTATATGGATGAAATGGAGGTTAAATAAATTTTACTTTATTTTGCCCACTCATAAAAAGCAGCACGGGTTTTCTTATCTATTGCCTCGTTTAGTCGCTTATTCTTTTGTCGGGCTGATTTTATCGAACCATAAATATTTCCTAAATAAAAACCGGCTGTCATTCCAGTATAAATAATAAAAATACCCGAATTTGCCCCTTTGGCATTATATCCTCGGTAAGCTTGAAATGCCGAAATACCAGTCATCAAAAAAGCTATTATTCCATCTTTGTAGTAGCTGGAATAAACTTTGCCTAAACCCGGAACTAAAGCAGACATAGTGCCGGCTAACCATGGTTTTTTATAGTTTAAATTTAAACCTGCTAACGTATTTTCATAATAGACTGCAAGGGTTTTATCCGATTTATAATCAACTTCGGTTAAATACGATCTTGAAACCTTCCAATTATGGGTTAACAGTAACGATGGAGATTTAAAATAAGGAAGTTCATCCATCGAATCCATTTGAGCCTGAGCAAGAAAATAAGAAGGCTGAACTATAAACAAATTAATATTTTTTTCGTGTTCAAACCTTTGAAATTCGGTTGGAGGCAATTGATAACGGATTTGCTGAAAATGAGCCACCCCTTTTGTGGCCTGCTCACTTTTGCGATAACTCTGTATTAAATAAAAATGAGCACCCCAGTTTTGAGAATCTAAAAAACAGGTTCGTTCATATTCTAATGAAGCCCTCTGGTATTCCTTTGATTTAAATAAAAAATTGGCATATTGAAACGCGTGAGACGAATCGTAAATATCCTGACAAAAGCCTTTTCCGGCTAAAGTTAAAAATAAAGTTGTAATAAAAAATAGCTTGAATTTAGTTTTCAAAAGCTTGGTGATACATCATTATAACTTGCGGTTCATTGACCATGCTTTTTTGGAACCCATTTTTGGTAACACAACTTCCTTCTTTTCTTGCTCCAAATACCAAGCCGAAAATAAAGCAGCTACTTCATCATTGTTTTCCAAAAGACTTTCGGAAGTAAAATAATTTTTTATAAAGTGAGTATCAAAATTCCCTCTCTTAAATGCATCATGATTCATAACAAACTGACCAAATGGTAAGGTTGTTTTTATACCTTCTATTTCATAAATGCTGATTGCTTCTTTCATCAAAGTTATTGCCTCATCACGGCTATCGGCCCACACAATCAATTTTGCTATCATGTTGTCGTAATAAATAGGAATTTCCATACCCTGCTCCATGCAATCATCTACTCTGATAGCATTGCCAACAGGCTTTTTGTAAACAGACAATGTCCCAATACTTGGCACAAAATCTTCAGCAGGATCTTCAGCACACACCCTCAATTCAATAGCATGTCCATGAATTTTTAAATCGGCTTGGGTATACCCCAATTTTTCACCCCTTGCCACACGAATTTGTTCTTTTACCAAATCAAGTCCGGTTATAAGTTCAGTTACAGGATGTTCCACCTGCAAGCGGGTATTCATTTCTAAAAAATAAAAATCCAGATTTTCATCTACCAAAAATTCTACAGTGCCGGCTCCGATATAATTGCAGGCTTTAGCAACGTTAACTGCTGCTTCACCCATTCTATTTCGCAATTCAGCACTAACAATTGCTGATGGGGCTTCCTCCACCAGTTTCTGGTGGCGACGTTGTATGCTGCATTCCCTTTCAAAAAGATAAACGATATTTCCAAAAGTATCACCCAACACCTGTATTTCGATATGGCGTGGACTTCCAACATATTTTTCAATAAAAACCGAACCATCTCCAAAAGCACTTTTTGCTTCATTAATGGCCAAGTTCATTTGTTCTTCAAAATCAACAAGGCTATTTACTACCCGCATTCCTTTCCCTCCTCCACCTGCAGCAGCTTTTATCAATACCGGGAATCCTATTTTCTCAGCTTCTAGTTTTGCTTTAGGAATATCCGTAATAGCCGTATTTATTCCCGGTACCATAGGCACGTTATAGGCCGAAACTGCATCTTTGGCTGCCAATTTATTACCCATGGCATCCATTGCTTCTGGCGAAGGACCAATTAAGGTAATTCCAGCGGCTCTAACCTTTCTTGCAAAATCTGCATTTTCTGATAAAAATCCATAACCAGGGTGTAAACCATCCACTCCTGCCATTAAGCAAATATCAATAATTTTATCACCTAACAAGTAAGATTGTGCCGAAGGTGGTGGCCCGAGTAAATAGGCTTCATCAGCATACTTTACATGCAAGGCTTGACGGTCGGCTTCCGAATAAACCGCTACGGTTTTAATACCCATTTTTTTACAGGTACGCATAACTCTCAGGGCTATTTCACCTCGGTTGGCTATTAGTATTTTTTTCACCTTTGTTTGGTTAGTGGGTTATTCTGTCACTGGTTATTTAGTTATTAGCGGGATAGCACCTATTTACTTAGGTTCATTAAGCATTGGTAACTTTACCACCTCTTTTTCGTGATGGTTTACCACATTGATTCCCAATATTCCGCCCGATGTTTGAGCTACTTTTACAGCAAAATTTCTTAAGCTTTTATAAAAATCAACGGCAATTTGAGAATCTAGTTTTACAAAAATCGGATTTAATCCTTCCAATTGCTCGGACAAGCGTTTCTCACGTTCAATAGCATCGGTTGGCAATTCTTTTAACAAAGTATTTAAAGATGCTTCTACATCATGATCAATTTCTTTGTAAAGGTGACGGATATCAGAAGCTTCAAAAAAAGCTTTGGTATGAATAAGATTAGCAGCCTTGTTTATTTCTTCTGAATCCACCTCTCCATCAGCTCCTGCTACAAGTATTGTTACTAATAAAGGAGCTTTTTTAACCAACTCCTGCTCATCGCGATGTAATTTACTAATATGGTATAACATTTATGAATATTTTTGTGCCGCGAAATTAAAAAATCCCAACCACATTACCCTCCATTTTGCTTAAAACTACTACATCTGTTAAAAATCTTTTAAAATTATACATTACTTTGGAGTGGAGGCAGAAATATGCCTTGCAAGGTGTGCTGGTTCAAATGTTTACTTCCGTATTTTTGATATACTTAAGTATATCAAGTATATCGCTACCAGTTTGGAATGCCTTATTCTGGCTAATGGTGCTCTTTAATACAATGAATACAATTGCTAAAGGATTTCTACAAGAATCAGAAGGCAAAATGCTCTACTACCATTCTCTTTGCAAACCCGAAGCTTTAATTTTTTCAAAAATTATTTTCAATTCATTGGTTTCATTGCTGCTGCTTTTGGTTTTCAGCATTGCTTATTCTTTGGTACTTGGTTTCAAGATTGAGTTTCCAACACAATATTTGCTAGTTTCAGTTCTTTTTACAATCGGACTTTCAACCGTATTTACTTTGGTATCGGCCATAGCTGCAGGAGCAGGAAATAACCATTTATTGATTCCAGTTTTGGGCCTTCCATTAATGTTGCCACTATTGTTGATTACTGTAAAATCAGCTAAAAAGGCCATGGATGGTATTGAAACCAACGCTGTTTATTATGATTTAGCAGCTTTGGCTTTTATGGACGTGATGTTGATTTATTTGGCCGTATTGCTTTATAAATACCTTTGGAAAAATTAAGATTTTTTGAATGTTTAACTTGGTACTTTGAATCTCACAAAGTGCGCCTTTTTAAAAACTTATTATTTAGCATAAAAATAATAATTGCCATTTTCTTCAATACGCATGTTAGGTAAGGAATGGAAACTCTCAAAATAACTGTATAGTGACCGTAAACTGACCCAAAATTTAGTTAACTTTTGATTATTGTGGCTTTTTGATAATTGTTTGTAATTATAGTTTGTAAGTTTACAAGGAAAAATAAGCACGGGAATCCTTTTCTGGCCAAAATAGCGAGCCTGCAATGCCATTACATAAAATTCCTTTATTCTTCGGGTGGTTATTGGCAGGCACCCCACAGATTCACAACCGCCATGAATATAAATATCATCTCCCCAATTCCCTTTTTCACCCAAAATGCTGTCTGACTTATTGGGATAATTAATACCAAGAGAAAGGTGATAATTACTTGAAGGATTAAATTCATTAATGTAATAAACACCTTCGGGAATTTGATGGTCACCACGGCGACGTTTAGGACCAGGCAAACCCGATGATGAGCATATACGATAGGTCTTAAATAAGGCAAAAGTATCTGTGTCATAATTTTTCACCCACATTTCTACTAAATCTTCTTTTTTGAATGCCCTAATTAGTATTTCATAATTTGCAATAGAAAGATTTTTGGATAGCAACCATTGGTCAATGCTATCAATTCTTTCCTGGTAAGCACTTAAAACACGGGTATTATTTAATTGCCCTCTTTTAAAATCCTCATCACCAAAATAATGAACCTGATGCATCATAAATGAGGTAATACCAAACCCAATTATAACCAAAAGGATAAATACATTTTTTTTGAGCATGGAGTGTTTTATAATATTTTCAAAGATAATACATACAAAAATAGCACCACTGATAATAGAGTTTCAAAACTTTATCCACCTCTTAACAAAAATGGTAGTGCAATATGGATGGTATAAACAAGTTAACTAACTATGGTAAGCTTATTCCACTTCAACCTTACCAACCATATCTTCTGGTTTTACCCATGCATCAAACTGATCGTTGGTTAACAAACCTAAACTTAAGGCCGCATCGCGAAGAGATAAGTTTTCATTATGAGCTTTTTTAGCAATTTTGGCTGCATTATCATATCCAATATGGGTATTAAGTGCCGTTACCAGCATCAAGGAGTTTTCTACTTTGTTTTTAATTTCTGCATAATTTGGCTCTATTCCCACAGCACAATTATCATTAAATGACAAACAAGCTTGTCCTAATAATCTCGCAGATTGCAAAACATTATAGGCAATCATTGGTTTAAATACATTTAATTCAAAATGACCGTTACTACCACCTATTGAAACTGCCACATCATTTCCCATAATTTGTGCACAAACCATGGTTAAGGCTTCACATTGAGTAGGATTTACTTTACCGGGCATTATACTGCTACCCGGCTCATTTTCCGGTATAAAAATTTCGCCAATACCACTGCGAGGGCCTGAACTTAGCAAACGAATATCGTTGGCTATTTTCATACAACTAACCGCTGCACGTTTTAAAGCACCGTGTATTTCTACCATGGCATCATGCGCTGCCAAAGCTTCAAATTTATTAGGAGCAGTTACAAAAGGTAATTCAGTTTCTTCAGCAATAAGTTTGGCTACTAACCTATCATAACCTTCAGGAGCATTTAATCCTGTGCCTACAGCAGTTCCGCCCAAAGCTAGTTCGGCAGCTACCGGCAGCGCATTATTAATGGCTCTTAAACTCATTTTTAGTTGTTGAGTATAACCGCTAAACTCTTGTCCAAGAGTTAGTGGAGTGGCATCCATCAAGTGGGTGCGGCCAATTTTTACAATATTTTTAAAATCACGGGCCTTATGCTTTATTGTTGTCTTTAAAGCCTGCATACCGGGCAATGTATAATCTACAACTTGCTTATAAACTGCGATACTCATTGCTGTTGGATACGTATCATTGCTCGATTGCGATTTATTTACATCATCATTTGGATGCAAAATTTTCTTTTCGTCATTTAAGCTTCCTCCGCTAATAACATGTGCACGATTAGCTATAACCTCGTTCATATTCATATTACTTTGAGTTCCTGAACCGGTTTGCCATATCACCAATGGAAACTGTTCGTCCAATTTACCGGCATTTATTTCATCGCAAACCAGGGCTATCAAATCGCATTTTTCTTTTGATAATTTACCTAATTGAAAATTAGCTAATGCAGCACATTTTTTAAGAACCGCAAATGCTCTAATTATTTCAATAGGCATGCTTCCTTCCGCCCCTATTTTAAAGTTGTTTCTTGAGCGCTCGGTTTGCGCTCCCCAATACTTATCGGCAGGCACTTTCACCTCACCCATCGTATCTTTTTCTACCCTGAAATTTGCTGAATTTATACTGCTGTTCATAGTGTTGCAAAGATAGTTATTTTAAAGATTTTGAGAATTAGATTTTCTGATTTTGGTCATACTATTTATTCAGTTAAATGAATAATTTATACGGTGTACTAATTAACTTACAGTAAGTGGTTATTATTCAGCGAATAGCCTTTTAAACCTCAGATGAAAGAGTGTAATTTGATTTTACCAAATTTCAAAACTAAAATGAAAACCAAATATTTAAAAATCCTGATATTAATTGCAGCTTTTTTCATAGCTATCTCATCATCTTTTGCTCAGGAAGAGCTTACCGTTGCAGAAAAAAAAGCTTTAAAAAAAGAAATAAAAGCTTACAAAAAAAATCCTGAATTGTATAAAGATGTGAAGGTAAAGAACGAAAAGAAAATAGCTGTTATGGAAACAGAACTGGAGTCATTAAGAAATCAGTTATCAACAGAATGGAGCAAAGTAGATTCCTTAAAAAATATTATTGCCGAAAGTGAGCAAACTATTGATGAGTTCGAAAAATCATCCATTGATTGCGGACAGGTTCCTTCCCAAGGCACTGTTTATTCCGTCCAAATTGGTAATTTTAACAAACTTGATTTGCGGAGCACATTTAATACAGGCAAAGGTTTAAGAACAGAGAATTATACAGGTGGAAATGCTTACTTAATTGGAAATTTCAATTCAGCAGAGGAGGCGATTAAGTTTGCTGACAATATAAAAAAACTTGGAATTACAAATGCATTCGTTACCCAATATATTGATGGTAGCCGTAATGTTGGCTATGATGCAGCTAAGGGAAATTAATCACTAACATAATCACCTTATTTTAACAATGTAAAATTTGTAAAGGAATTTTAAATTTTTCTGTCCAAGGAATAAAAATAAAATTAGATTTGTCTGATTATAAAAACTTATTCCAATGCATAGACGGGATTTTCTCCATCAATTAACATCCACAGCGTTAGCCCCTTCCCCTGCTGGGAAAGGCCGCGGGTTGGGCCAAACACCTACAACAGGTTTAACACCATATTCAGGCAATTGGGGCAATGCTCAAGTCCTTCATCTGTTAAGAAGAACCTTATTCGGTGTAAAGCAATCGGAGCTTGATACTTTTAAGGCCATGAGCATGAACAATGCTGTTGACGCTTTACTAAATGTCTCAACGACTCAACCTTCACCACCCGTGAATGCTTATAATTCAGGAACAGCAACTGACCCTGATGTTCCAGCTGGTCAAACTTGGGTTAATTCACCTATTAGCCCTAATTACTCATTTCAACGCCGTAGGTCTGTAAAAAACTGGTGGACAGGCTTAATGATAAATCAAGATAGCACGATTCTTGAAAAAATGGTTTTGTTTTGGCATAATCATTTTGCCACCGAATCAGATACCATCCAGGTAGAGCATTACTTTTATAAAAACAATGTGCTTTGTCGTCAGCATGCTCTAGGAAATTTTAAAACTTTTGTCAAAGATATGACGATTGACCCGGGAATGTTGCGTTACCTCAATGGATATTTAAACACAAAAACGGCACCTGATGAAAACTACGCCCGTGAGCTGCAGGAACTTTTCACCATGGGAAAAGGAAAAGACAGTAAATACACTGAGGATGATGTGAAAGCTGCCGCAAAGGTATTAACCGGTTGGCGGGTTAATAACCTAAACTTTTCTTCCTATTTTGACTCAACCAAACATGATACAGGAAACAAACAATTTTCATCATTTTATAACAACACCTTTATTAGCGGTAAATCGGGAGCTACAGGTGCAAATGAAACAGATGAGTTAATAACGATGCTATTTCAACAAAATGAATTAGCAAAATTTATTTGCTGTAAACTCTATCGCTGGTTTGTATATTATGATATTGATGCTACTGTAGAAACCAACGTTATTGAACCATTAGCTACTATTTTCAGAAATAATAATTATGAGATTAAGCCTGTATTAGCAGCGCTTTTAAAAAGTCAACACTTTTATGATTCATTAAGCATGTCATGTGATATTAAGTCGCCCCTTGATTTTACAGTGGGATTTTGCCGCCAGTTTCAAATTGCATTTCCACCAACTTCAGATTATGTAAACCTATTTAATCATTGGGCCTACCTGCAATCGGCTGCCGCAATAATGCAGCAAGATATTGGAGATCCTCCAAACGTAGCCGGTTGGCCGGCATATTACCAAGAACCACAGTATTTTGAAATTTGGATAAACTCAGATACATTGCCTAAGCGCATGGCGTTAGCTACCCAATTGCTTACTTCAGGGTATAGCAAAGGTAGTTTTAAACTTATCGTTGATGTTTTAGCTTTCACAGCTAAAATTCCTAATGCCTCCGACCCAAATAAATTAATCGACAACCTTTTGCTCTTATTGCTTCCAATGAGCGCTGATTCTACCGTTAAACCAATTTTAAAATCGACACTATTAAACGGGCAAAGTAGTGATTATTATTGGACAGATGCTTGGAATGCTTATGTAGCAAACAACAACGATACAATAAACAAAAACTATTGCACCAATCAGCTAAAACTGGCATTATCTTACATTCTTAACTTAGCCGAATATCAACTTAACTAAAACTTAAAAGACAGAGAAATGAAAAGAAAATCATTTATAAAACGCACAGCCGCTGCCTCACTTTTACCTGTTTTTATTAATGGGCTTACATTTCGCAGTTACGCAAATTCGCCGCTATTGCGATTACTTGCAGCAAAAGCAGCCCTTAATGATAAAGTTTTAGTATTGGTGCAACTGAATGGAGGAAATGACGGATTGAATACATTGATTCCTTTAGACCAATATACCAACCTTACCGCGGCCCGCTCTAATATTATGATTCAAGACACCAAGGTTCTCAAATTAAAAGGCTATGAAAAAACAGGTTTACACCCTGCAATGACGGGAATGCTGAATCTTTTTAATAATGAAAGCAGTTTGAATGTGATACAGGCCGTTGGTTATCCAAGTCCAAATTTTTCTCACTTCAGAGCCACCGACATTTGGCTAAGTGCATCAGATAGTAACCAAATCATTAATTCAGGATGGTTAGGGAGATATTTGGACGATGCTTATCCCGGATTTCCAAATAATTATCCAAATACAGATATGCCTGACCCACTTGCCATTTCCATTGGTGGAGTAGTTTCTCAAGCATTGCAAGGCCCGGAAGTTAACATGGGAATGGCCATTAGTAATCCTACCAGTTTTTACAATTTTGCTGATAGCGTTGTAAATCCAAATCCTACTACACCTGCTGAAAAAGAATTAGCCTATGTTAGATTGGTAGCCCAACAGACTGACAAGTATGCGGATAGTATAAAAACTGCTTACAATGCCGTAACCACAAAATCTACAATGTATGCTACCACGGGTAATTCATTATCCGACCAATTAAAAATTGTAGCAAGATTGATAGCAGGAGGGTTAAAAACAAAAATTTACATGGTAAGTTTGGGAGGATTTGATACCCATTCTAATCAGGTTAATACTACCGGGGGAACTGAAACCGGAGCCCATGCCGATTTATGGAGCAAAGTTTCAGTTGGCATCAGCGCCTTTATGGATGATTGCAAAAAACTTGGTGTAGTCGACAGAGTAGCCGGAATGACCTATTCTGAATTTGGAAGAAGAATAGCTTCCAATGCCAGTTTAGGAACCGATCATGGTGCAGCCGGACCATCTTTTGTTTTTGGAACCAAGGTAAATAATACACTAATTGGATCCAACCCAACCATCCCGGGAACAGTGGGTGCTGCTGATAATGTAAATATGCAATATGACTTCCGACAAATTTATTCATCTGTTTTGCAACAATGGTTTGGACTTACCAAAAATGAAGCTGCAGGTGTTATGCTGAAAGATTTTGATACTTTACCAATTTTTAAAACAACAGGAAGTATAACCGATATTAAAAAGTCAAATATTTCATTTGTTAGTAATTACCCCAACCCATTTGAAAATAGTACTACTTTAAAAATTCAAACTACGGGCGGACTCACTCAGGTAAAAATATATGACGCTATAGGAAACGAAGTTTGTACTTTGGTAAACAAAATTCTATCATCGGGAACCCATGAGATTTTATACGAAACCCATAATTTAACTTCAGGAAATTATTATTACAGTGTTATAAGCGGTTCAAATAGATTGAATGGTGTAATGTTAAAGAAATAGTCCTTTAGATTTCTTATTAAGTTACATAAACATTGCTTAAATCACTGTTCTGTTAAGTTTCAAAAAAGCATACTTAATGCTAAAATATTTAACAAATTTCAAAATGATTTTAGCTTGTCAAAATGATTTTAAAATACTTTTTAAATCAGTCTTGAATTTTAGAAAATATATACATACTTTTGCAGCCCTTAAAAGAATTTATATAAACATACTGTAATGGACGCACTGTCATACAAAACCATATCAGCCAATAAAGCAACGGTAAACAAGCGTTGGTTTGTGGTAGATGCCGAAGGAAAAACCCTTGGCCGCTTAAGCTCATCAATTGCTAAGGTTATCCGCGGCAAAAACAAGCCAGACTTTACCCCACACGTAGATTGTGGTGATAATGTAATTGTACTTAATGCTGAAAAAGTTGCTTTAAGCCGAGATAAAATGACCACTAAAGATTACGTTACCTATTCAGGTTATCCTGGTGGACAACGTTTTACCAGTGCTAAAAATTTACTAGCCAAAAAACCTGAAGCTTTAGTTGAAAAAGCAGTTAAAGGAATGTTACCTAAAAATAAATTAGGACGTGCTGTATTTCACAATCTATTTGTTTATGCAGGAAACGAGCATCCACATCAAGCTCAGAAACCAGAAATTTTAGAATTTTAAATTATATAGATGGAAGTTTTAAACACCTCAGGAAGAAGAAAAACAGCCGTAGCCAGAGTTTATATGACTGCAGGTACTGGTAATATTACTGTCAATGGAAAGGATATAGTTTCCTATTTTCCTTCAACAGCACAGTTATACGATGTTAACTTACCTTTTACCATTTGTAATGCGGTAGGTCAATATGATGTTAAAGCAAATATTGATGGTGGTGGTTACCATGGTCAGGCAGAAGCATTGAGATTAGGTATTGCCAAAGCATTAGTTTTGGTTGACGAAGAGACTAACAAACCTCTTTTAAGATCAAACGGATTAATGACTCGTGACTCAAGAATGGTTGAAAGAAAGAAACCAGGTCAGAAAAAAGCAAGAAAGAGATTCCAGTTCAGCAAACGTTAATATTTTATACAATTCATGTCAAATCTTACAACAAAAGAATTATTGGAAGCCGGAGTTCATTTCGGTCACCTTACCCGTAAATGGAACCCAAAAATGGCTCCATATATACTAATGGAAGAAAACGGTATCCATTTGATTGATTTAAACAAAACTGTTTCAAAACTTGAAGATGCCAAAGCCGCCATTAAAAATATAGTTAAATCCGGTAAAAAAGTATTATTCGTTGCTACAAAAAAACAAGCAAAGGAATTAGTAGCTGAAGAAGCAAAGCGTGTTAACATGCCTTTCGTAACTGAACGTTGGTTAGGTGGTATGCTCACCAATTTTGCTACTGTGCGCAAATCCATCAAAAAAATGCAAAATTTTGAAAAAATGTCGCAAGATGGAACTTACCAAAACATTTCAAAACGCGAACGATTAATGATTGATCGTGAAAAAATAAAGCTTGAAAAATTATTGGGAGGAATTGCTGACCTTAATCGTATTCCTTCGGCTTTATTTATTGTTGATTCAAAACGCGAACATTTAGCAGTAGCTGAAGCTCAAAAATTAAATATTCCAATTTTTGCAATTGTTGATACCAATAGTGATCCAACAAAAGTAGATTATCCAATACCTGCTAATGATGACGCAGCAAAATCTGTTTATCTTATAACCCGTGAATTTTCGAATGCAATTATCGAAGGAATGCAGGAGCGTAAAGACAAAGCTGATAAGGAAGAAGTAGAAGTAAAAGCAGAAGTATCAGAAACAATTTAATACCAATGATTACAGCAGCAGCAGTTAACGAATTAAGAAAAGCAACAGGAGCTGGAATGATGGATTGCAAAAAAGCTTTGCAAGAAACTAACGGCGATATGGAACAAGCTATCGATTTTCTAAGAAAAAAAGGAGCTAAAGTGTCAGCCAATCGTGCTGATCGCGAAGCAGCAGAAGGAGCAGTTATAGCTATAGCTTCATCTGATAAAAAAACAGGAGTGGTTATCCGATTGAATTGTGAAACGGATTTCGTAGCAAAAAATGAAGATTTCATAAAATTTGCCAATGATATAGCCGCAGCAGCACTTAACAACAAACCATCTTCAATTGATGCATTAAAAGAACTTTCTATTAATAGTAAATCAATCAACGAATTAATTCTAGATTACGTTGGTAAAATAGGAGAGAAAATTGATGTAACAACTTATGACTTGGTAGAAGGAAATTTAATCGTTCCTTATATACATGCAGGAAATAAGATTGGTGTTTTGGTAGCATTATCAATTACAGGTAGTCACGTAGAAGAAGCAGGAAAAGATGTTGCGATGCAGATTGCAGCTATGTCACCGGTAGCTTTAGATAAAGGTGATGTATCGCAAGATATTATTGCCCGTGAAATAGAAATTGGAAAAGCGCAAGCAGCAGCTGAAGGGAAACCTGAGGCTATGTTGGAAAAAATTGCCTTAGGAAAATTAAATAAATTCTATAAGGATTCAACGCTTTTGAATCAAGATTTTGTTAAGGATAGTTCTAAAACAATCAGCCAAATGCTGAATGATATAGAGAAGGGACTTACAGTTACCCTATTCAAACGAATTCAACTAGGAGCCTAAATACAAAAAAAGAGAAACTTTAAGTTTCTCTTTTTTTTTGAAATACCCTTTACATTTGCATATCAAATTATTCCTTACTTTTTCAGAAAGGGATTATAATAAATAATAAACTTTACAAATATGAAATACAATCGCATTTTACTAAAACTAAGTGGTGAAGCTTTAATGGGCACGAAAGAATTTGGTATTGATTCTAATATTCTAGAGCAGTATGCCCTTGAAATAAAGAAGGCTTCAGATACCGGAGTTCAGGTAGCTATTGTAATAGGTGGTGGTAATATTTTTAGAGGTGTACAAGGTGTACAAGGAGGTGTGGTTGATAGAGCTCAGGGTGATTATATGGGAATGCTGGCTACTGTAATAAATGCTATGGCTTTGCAGGGTGCTTTAGAAAAATACGGTATGAAGACCAGACTTCTCTCCGCTATTAAAATGGAACAAATTTGTGAACCTTTTATTCGCCGAAGAGCTGTAAGACATTTGGAAAAAGGTCGTGTTGTTATTTTTGGGGCAGGAACGGGTAATCCCTATTTTACAACGGATACGGCAGCTTCACTAAGAGCTGTGGAAATTGAGGCTGATGTGATATTAAAAGGCACAAGAGTTGATGGCGTTTATACAGCCGATCCTGAAAAAGATGCATCTGCTACAAAATTTGATACTATCAGTTTTTCAGAGGTATATAAGCGAGGGTTAAATGTTATGGATTTAACGGCCATAACTCTTTGCAAAGAAAATAACCTTCCAATTATTGTTTTTGACATGAACAAAAACGGAAACCTTTTAGATTTACTTGATGGTAAATCTGTAGGGACTTTAGTATCAGACTAAATCTTTTTAAAGAACAATACTATACCCAATATTATAAAAATATATCCTGCGGTATAGTTTATTACCTTTATTACCCTCTCACTTAAACTTTTTCCTATTTGATGTGCCAATCTGCTTATAAGCACTTCTATGGTAAATATGGCCAAAATTGAACCTATAAAAAAGTAAAAGGATTGAATGGTATTATACATATAAACCCCTTTAAGTTGTATTTGAATAGTTAACCAAGCAATAAAATTAATAGGATTCATAAAATTAAGAAAGAATCCTTTGGTAATATATAAGTAGCGCGATTTTCCAATTACAACTCCGTTTTTATCCATAACCGGTTTATGAGGTACAAATTGATAAATGCCTAAACCTATCAAAAGAATTCCACCCGTGTACTTTATTAAATTTTTATACTTATCTACTTCATCTAAATATTGAGAACCAAATAAGATTAATAAAACAATCAGAATATCACTGAGAACTACACCAATTGCGATATCTAACCCCTTCTTAAATCCATGCTTAATGCTGTTTTGGATGAGTGCAAAAAAAATAGTACCAAATCCAAACCCCAGGATTATTCCCATACCGATGCCTGAGAAAAAAGGGAGTAATATATTATTCAAATTTATGCTTACTCACAAGTTTCCAATTTTAACGGACAAGCAATACTGTTCCCGAAAATTTATAGAGCTTTTTACTAAAACTAGTAACTTGAACCTCATAAACGTAGGCATCCATTTGAACCAACTCACCTTTAAACTTTCCGTCCCAAGGTTCTTCAAGCTTGTCAGATTCATAAAGCTTTTCACCCCATCTATTAAAAATTAAAATTTGGTATGAATCATATCCACTAGCCTCTACCCAAAATTTATCATTCTTTAATGGACCGGCTCCATCAGGGGTAAATACGTTTGGAATATAAACCAAGATATCAGGCCCAACTATTACAGGTTTGGAAATAGTATCCCTGCACCCATGTTCTGTTTCTACAATTAATGAAACATAATAGGTTCCTGTGTCACTTGAATAATAATACTCAGGATTAACCTTAGTGGAAGTGTCGGCATCTGAATTCAGATCTCCAAAATCCCAAATATGACTAGTTAGCTTATTACCCAAACCAACACTGCTTTGGTCTGTAAATTTAAACCTTGGTAATGCCGCAGTGGTACTATTATTTGGATTTGGTACAAAATCGGCAACTGGTATTGGGTAAACATCAACCAAAATAGGACCTATTGTGCTATCGCATCCTTTATCACTAACAATTTTAAGATTTACAGAATTAGGACCTGTTTTGATGTAGGTATGAGATGCATTTTTAGTATTGGCAGAATCACCATCCCCAAACTTCCAGGTATATTTTGAAGCTACTGAATCGATTTTATTATTAATTCTTGAAGTAAAATTAGCAGTATGTGGAACACAGCCGTCAGGATCGTCTACCGCTATGGATCCATGAGGCTTAGGATTAATTGTGATATTCATAAAATCCTGGGCAAATGGACAAACACCTTCTGACTCGGTAAAGGCTGTAATTAATATATTCGTTGCACTATCACTACGAGGTGATAAATTATAGGTTGTAGGATTACTGTTTACCAATTGTTGGTTATTATCAAAACTACCTCTTACACTACCTGCGCTATGAACCCAATTTATTTTACTTGTAAATTTATAATCAGCAGTAAGTGTAAACTTCATGTTATTGGTTCGGCAAGCTTCAATATCAGGTGTAATAATATCAATAGTTGGAGCACTTTGAACATAAACAAGAAGCGATTTTGATGTATCACATTTTGTAGTGGGATGCACATAGGTGTATGTTAATGTTATAAACTTATCCCTTTCAGTGGCCGGCACCTTGGATGGTTTAAAAACGCCACCACTAATAACCCCTGCAACCGAACTCGACCAAATACCACCTGCCGGAGATGCATTAAGTGTTACATCTGCATCAATTTCACAAAACTTGCCTTGGTCGCCGCTTGGTGTAATCCCTATGGTTACTTTAGGCAACGGATTAATTCTGATAAAGGTATCACGTTTGATATAGCAACCGGTTGAAACATCCGTATATCTCAGTTTATATAAACCCGGTCCATTTTGTAAGCTAAGTAAATTTGTATTTAATGTGTCCCCATTATTTTTGTCCAAACCAATTTGAAGTAATGACTTGGATTTTGTAGTGCCGGCACTATCAATAACCGACCATTTACCCGTAACAGGTTTAGTGTTACTTATGTTTGTTAAATTAACAATACCCGCATCAATACACAAATCGGGAAATGCATTGAATGTAATAGTTGGCACATTTACAATATAAAACCACGTTGTATCTTTATTAAAACATCCCTCCCCGTCTTGAATTGTAATTTCTAACTGTATCGAATCTTTATTTTTGCCTTGTAAATCCATTAACCCCTTGCCTACCCTTAGCCAAAAATCATAATTTAAACTTGCATCCTTATCTGTTGGAATATCCGTATCCGTAACAAATCCACCTCCGGTTTTTGCTATTGTTTTTAACAATCTGAACTTAACATTAACCATTGAGTTTAAATTCAATGGTGCTTTAATATAAGGTTTTAATGATACCTCTTCTGCATTTTGACAAATTGTTCCTCCTTCAAATAGCAACCCTGGCAAAGGATTAATGGTAAATCTCGTACTATCTTTATTTATACATTTAGTAATTGGTTCGGTATAGGTATAAATAAGTGAAAAAACTCCTGCCTTTTTAGGATCACATGCTATTGGGGTTAGAAAATTATTTCCACTGACATAAGCTGAATTTTGACGGCAACTCCAAACACCTCCCGTGGGGCTTGCAAATGTGCTACTTCCCATCGATACGTTTCCATAATCGCAGCAAAATTTTTGAGGGGCTGTTAACGTGAGTTTAGGTAATGGATTTACGGTTATATCTACGGTATCAAATCCATAACATCTTACTGTATCCTCTTGAACTTGGAGTTCTAGTAAATATGGGCTTGATGTTTGAACTTTAAATTTAATTTTTTCGCCGGTGCTAAAGGATGGTGGCGTTTTTGGTAAACCTTTATACCATAAATATGTTCCACTTTTAGTATTAGCTACCGTATCCAGTCCATTTGCGTTTAATACCAATGTATCGTTAAAACATTTAGTTTGGTCGGGGCCGGCATTTGGGTATAGGGTGTCGTTTACCAGAAGATTTAAGGTATCCGTAAAAGTACACCCTAAGCTATCTGTAACTGTGGAAGTATATATTCCTCGTTCAGCAATTCGTAAAAATGTATCAGTACCATAATCCAAACCATCCTTTTTCCATTGCCATAATAGGGTATCTCCTTGTTGCAAGGTATCACCAAGCATAGGATCTACCCAATAAGCAAATTTCGCATTTGGCGTAATTGTTACACTATCATACCAGCATATTCTTGGGTCTTTTCCCATATCCACTTTTGGATTAGGTTTTAAAAACACATTAATGGTATCGTAAGCTGTACACTTATTTTTATCTGATATTTCTACTCTAAATGTACTATCATGAGTAGTCATGGTAACATTGATGTAATCTAAACTATCTTTCTTGTTAAATTTAACAGGAGTAAACCATTGATATTTAAAAGAGGGAACACCATGAGCTACCTTCGCTCCTAATCGTAGTGTAGTTCCGGCACACACAAAAGTATCGGGTCCTAAAGCCAAATCAACCTCCAATAAGGGTGGAACCACTAGCGTATCAAAATAATCAGTAGGACAATTAACTGAATTATTTACACGATGGTGTATAATATACTTTCCTCCTTTTCTAAATTGAATGGTATCTATAACTTTATTTGACTTTGTTCCATTGTTACTTTTAAAATAATAATAATTTCGACCTAAAGCCAAATTATTCGAATCAGATAATTCCCAAAAATAGGATGCGGGGGTTTTAAAATTGGGAAAGACCTTGCTTTCTATGCTGTATTTCCCACAGTCAAATGTATCCACATCTCTTTCGGCTTCAGCTAATGGTTTTACAACAATCGAAAACGACCTGGTAGTAATTGCATTTTTAGGACAGGCATCGTCAATGGCAGTGGCTGTAAAGGTATAAGGCAAATCACTGGCTTGGTTCTTTTTAGGAGTCCAGCAAAATGTTCCAACTTTTTCACGGGCTTTGGTATTTTTTATCGTAAAAGTAGCCCCCGGTATACCGCGATTCCATGTTAGATTAACCGTATCAGGGTCGGGAGTTTTAGCGGGTGGTGGCGGCACGAAAGGTTTATCTTCTGTGGTTACATCAAAACAAAGCTGGGTGCCGGCACATACGCTATACTTAAACACTTTATTGGTTATTTTGGGCGGATTATTGGCCGGGCAATTTTGAACAATAAATTGCATATCACGCCGGGTAATACCCACATTTTCATACTTTCCTTTGCTATTCTTTCGCCATTCAGTTATTTGCATAACCACCACTGCCTCCTGCCCACATTCAGTGGGGGTAAAAATAAGGTCACCGGTTTCAGGGTCAAGAAAAATTCCTATTGGAGGATCGGCATTGGGATTGGAATATGGCGGTGAAAATGATCCAACAAAATAAGCCTTCATTGGATAAGTAGCACTGTAAGGAGATGTGTAACTTACCTGAGCGCCAGAAGACTGATATGCTGGTGCTAAGGAATAAGATAATGAATCATAATTAACCGTATCTACAGCACCATTATTAAAAAAATAAGGTTGATTGCAGCAAACAATAGCCACTGGATCATTGGTTAACTGAGGTGAACTATTACATGGTTTTTTACACGCGTCAAACTCTACAAACGTAAAAAAGCCTTGTTGCTGCATACCTGTTGTGATTTTTGCCCCTCGTACATAAAGTAATACAGATACCGTAAATCTACAGCAGCCATTTTTCATATATGATCTTAAGTCTACAGTACCCTCAAATGTATGACGCTCTATGCCATAAGGATAGGATCCGTTACAAGGTTGCGCACATCGACTTTTCTCCTTCTTGCATGTTTTAGTAATATCGGTAATGCTGGTTCGGGTCATACTAATAGTCCCTAAATTGGTACCCGATGAAGTGCAACTTAAAGTTAGAGAAGTTGGAGCAGTTTGGCTCGATCCGCAATTTTCTGAGGTTCCACATTTAGGAGACTGACCGAGAACATAACATCCATTACAATCTCTATAAAAATTAAAGATAATTGTAAAAATACTATCATTGGTTGGTGAACATCTATAGGTGATATCATTCCCAACAATATGATCTGCTTTGGAATATTGATTTCCCAAAAACAAAAGAATTAAAAATAACTTAAGTACTAATTTTTTCATAACCAAACCATTATGTAATGTAGACTACTCGCGCGGTAAATAAGTTGCTCGCAGCCAAAATTTCATGCAATTTAAACAATATTTTTAATAAACATTACATGGGTTATTAGCTTACTAAAATATGACTTCGATTAGGCTTAAATAAGTAAATAAAATTTTTGTTGTACGTTTGCGGTATGAGTGGAAAACGAACGGATAAATTGGCAAGGCAAATACAACGTGACTTAAGTGAAATTTTCAACTCTCTTTCTTCCAAACTTTTTGAAAACGCATTTATAACCATAATGGAAGTTAGAGTTTCAGCTGATTTGGGTATTGCAAAAGTTTATATCGGAATTATGAATTATCCCAAAAAACAGGAGTTATTAGAACTTATTCAATTTCACAATCCTTTAATTAGAAAAGCACTTAGCGATAAAATAAAAAATCAAGTAAGAAAAATTCCAAACCTTCATTTTTACTTAGATACAACTCTAGATAATGCCGAGCATATTGAGCGATTGCTAGAAAAAATAAGAAAAGAAGAAGAGTAGTAATTAATTTTACATTTTCGGTTTTTTATAACTGTTAGTTTTCATTTGCTTTAATCCATGAGATTATCCTTAATATTTGCGTTTCGCTATGTGTTTTCGAAAAAGAAAACCAATGCCATAAATATTATTTCAGGCATTACGGCACTTGCATTTGCTGTTGGGGCAGCAGCAATGATTATAGTACTTTCAGCACTTAATGGATTTGAAAATACCCTCACAGGATTATTTACATCGTTTGATCCGGCCTTAAAAATTGAAACCGTAAAAGGCAAAACATTTACCATTGATTCTGCAAAATTTGAACAACTTAAAAAACTTGAAGGAGTATCTGATATTGCACAAGTATTGGAAGACAATGCCGTACTTAAATACGGCGAATCGCAGGAAATAGCTATTATTAAAGGGGTTTCTGATAATTATAACAGGGTAACCCAAATTGATTGTACCCTTGTAGAAGGCAGTTTTAAACTTGGAAACAGTTCAATTAATGGTGGTGTATTTGGTTATGAACTGGCATCAAAACTTGGGTTAAATATTAATAACACTGTGGGTTTTGTCACGATTTATGTTCCTAAAAAAGGGGAATTTGAAAACTTAAATCCCGAACAAAATTTAACGATAGAACGTTTGCTACCCACCGGAAGCTTTTTTGTGCAGGAAGAAATAGACAGCCGCTATGTATTAGTTTCACTGCCCTTTGCCAGCAGTTTATTAGGTTATAAAAATGAATTATCGGCTTTAGAAATTTCGGTAAAACCCAATTTTAAAATCAGTAAAATTAAAGACGACCTATCAAAATCTTTAGGAAATAAATTTATCATAAAAGACCAATACCAACAAAAGGAAAGTATTTATAAAATATTTAAAAGTGAAAAAATAGCCACCTTTGCTATACTCAGTTTTATACTTTTGATAGCAGCTTTTAATATGGCAGGTGCCTTAACCATGCTTATTATTGAAAAAGAAAAAGACATCTCGATTCTAAAAAGTATGGGGGCTACCAACCAAACTATTAAATCCGTTTTTATGCTATCAGGATTGGTAATATCCATAGTTGGCTCATTAATAGGAATTTTAATTGGAGGAATAATTGGTTGGCTGCAAATAAAATATGGATTGCTTGGTATTGAAAACAGTGTGGTAGATGCCTATCCGATGGCTTTAAAACCGATGGATTTTATTTTTGTATTTACTATTTCAATGATTATAGGGCTTGTTAACGCTTGGATACCTATCAGAAAATTATAATAAAATTGACAACCAAAATATTTTAACACAACACAGAAATGAAATTTTTAATAGTTGGATTGGGCAATATTGGGACTGACTACGAACATACCAGGCACAATATAGGTTTCGATGTACTTGATACGATGGCAGCCAAATACGAAGCTACCTTTAGCTCTGACAGGCTTGCTAATTATGCTTTAATAAAACTAAAAGGCAAACAATTGCATTGTATAAAACCAACCACTTATATGAATTTGAGTGGCAAAGCGGCGGCATATTGGGCCAATAAGTTAAATATTGAAAAAGAAAATATTTTGGTAATAGCAGATGATTTGGCTTTACCTATTTCTAAATTGCGATTGCGCAGCAAGGGAAGTGATGCCGGGCACAATGGTTTAAAAAACATTAATGAAGTATTTAATTCAATAGAATATCCGCGGCTTAGATTTGGAATTGGCAATACTTTTGAAAAAGGCCGCCAGGTAGATTTTGTGCTTGGTAAATGGACTGAGCCAGAAATTCCAGAGATAAAAAAGGGAATTGAGAACGCTATAAAAGCCGTTGAATTATTTGTGCTTGAAGGCTGTGAAAGGGCTATGAACAAAATAAATCAGGGATGACAAAGAAGAAAAAACTGATATTGGAGTGGGAAGAAGAAACCGATGAAAACTATATTCTGGGTATTGTTTCCTCTTCATCACATTTAGAATTTGTGCATTACCTCAACAAAACGGAGTATTTTAATTTTGAAAGAGGTGCTGAAATTGAAATTGAAACGAGTCAGGGAAATTCTTACTTCATTTGTTTTTCCAATAATGATCGTGAAAATAACAATGAGTACAAATTATTTAAAAATAAAGGTACACTTGGAATTTTGGCAAAAGAATTTAAAGGTTTGGATTATTTATTGATGCATAACCCTGAAAATTCGGACCCAATACTTGAGATAAAAGAACTGGTAAATAATCAAAAATTAGTTCAGGCCGTCATCGAAATTAAAATTCAAAAATTATCAGATAAAACTAAAAAAATATTAGATCTCTAACAAACCTATTAAAGCTCTAATTTGTTAATAAAATCAATAGGTTATAATAATTTTCTTTAAACTTTAGATTTACGAATATGTATAACTTTGCAAAATAAATTTAATATCTCAAAATGAAACGAACCCAAATGCAAAAGGGAACAAATTATCCTCGGTATAACAAAACAAAAATAATTGCAACCATCGGTCCTGCCACCTCCAGCTACGAAATGCTTAAAAAAATAATTGAAGCCGGAGTTGATGTTTGCCGAATTAATTTTTCGCATGGTGAACACGACACCCATTTGGAGGTAATCAACCGGATTAAACAAATTAATGAAGATATGGGAACCAACATCTGCATTTTGGGGGATTTGCAAGGTCCAAAACTAAGAATTGGTGAGGTAGAGCGAGGGTTTATTGATTTAAAAAGGGGTGAAAAAGTAATTTTAACAACAGAAAAATGTGTAGGCAATAAAAGCAAAATTTATATTAACTACAAAAGCCTGGCACAAGATGTAAAGCCTGGTGAAAAAGTTTTACTTGATGACGGTAAAATTGAGCTTAAATTTCTTGAAATAATTGATAATGTATCTGTCTTGGCGCAAGTTGTTGTTGGTGGATTATTAACTTCACGCAAAGGATTTAATCTCCCAAATTCAAAACTATCAGTTCCAAGTTTAACCGAGAAAGATCATTTGGATTTAATTTTTGCACTTAAACAAGATATTGATTGGATAGGATTATCCTTTGTTAGAGAAGCTAAAGATATTTCAGAACTAAGGGAAATAATTAATAAACATAATCCTCGAACCCGAATAATAGCAAAAATAGAAAAGCCCCAAGCCGTTAAAAACTTTGATGCTATATTAAAAGAAACAGATGGCGTAATGGTGGCAAGAGGTGATTTAGGGGTGGAAATGCCGATGCAAAAGGTTCCAATAATTCAAAAGCAAATTGTTGAAAAATGCATAATTGCATCCAAACCTGTGATAATAGCCACTCAGATGATGGAAAGTATGATTGAAAATGCTACTCCGACCCGCGCTGAAGTTAATGATGTAGCAAACGCAGTGCTTGATGGCGCTGATGCTGTAATGCTCAGTGCTGAAACATCAGTAGGAAAACATGCTCTAAAGACTATTCAAGTGGTAGAAAAAATATTAGGGGAAGTTGAAACAAATGCTAATCCTTACTATAAAGGAATAAAACCGACAAAAGATAGCCAAACTTTTATATCGGATGAAATATGTTTTACTGCGGTTAGAATGAGTGAACATTTGAAAGCTAAAAGCATCGTAGGAATGACCCATTCGGGTTACACTGGTATTAAGGTAAGTTCATTTCGCCCAAACTGCGATATTTTCATTTTTACACATAATTATGCCGTTTTAAGAACATTAAATTTAGTATGGGGAATAAGAGGCTTTTATTATCAAAATGAGGAAAGCACTGACAAAACAATAAACGATGCTCTTGCTTTTTTGAAAGAAAGTGGCTTTGTAAAAAAAGGAGACATTGTTATTAATTGCGCAAGTATGCCAATTCAGGCAAAGCAAAGAACTAACACATTAAAAGTAAGTGTTGTTGATTAATCAACATAAAACAAATGGAACAGATTATTAATAAAGTTGCTCAAAGTGGTTTAATAACTTTTAATTTGGAAGATTATTATGATAAAAACGAAAGAGTAGTTTTTGACATTAAAGAGTGTTTATATATGGGATTAATATTGCGTGAGAAGGATTTTAGAGAATTTGTAAAAACAAATAATTGGGAACAATATCGTGATAAAAATTTAGCAATAACTTGCTCCGCTGATGCCATAGTCCCAACTTGGGCCTATATGTTAATAGCAAGCAAACTTTCAGGTATAGCCAATTATTATTTTTTTGGAGATTTAAACAATCTTGAAAATTCGTTGTTTCAAAAAGCCTTATCAGATATTGATGTAGAGTATTATCGTGATAAAAAATTAGTAATAAAGGGCTGCGGAAATTTACCGGTTCCAATTAACGCTTACGTCGAAATTTCTAGACTTTTATTGCCAGTGGTAAATAGCATTATGTATGGCGAGCCTTGCAGCACTGTTCCTGTTTATAAAAGAAAAATTTAAAGTACTAATTCTGATAGTATCATAAAAAAACCTCCAACTAACATTGGAGGTTTTTTTATGATAATCCTTTTCCTATTTCTCCGGATTTCCCAATTTACTATGCTTTCTGCTGTAGGCAAAATAAATTACAAACCCTAAAGCTAACCAAATAAGCAAACGAGACCAATTTGGCCATCCTAAGCCAAGAATCATTGCCAAGCAAACTAGTATCCCTAAAATTGGCACAAGAGGCACAAGAGGCGTTTTAAAATTACGGTGAATTTCCGGGTTAGTTTTCCTTAAAATTATAACACCTGCACAAACCAATATGAAGGCAAAGAGAGTTCCAATACTTGTCATATCGCCAACAATATCACCGGGCACAAATGCTGCAAAGCTTCCAACAAAAACAAAGAAAATCAAATTTGATTTATAGGGAGTACGAAACTTCTTGTGCAAAACACTAAATACAGGAGGAATTAATCCATCTCTGCTCATCGAATAAAAAACCCTGCTTTGTCCCATTAACATTACTAAAATTACTGAACTAAACCCTGCAAGAATAGCAACAGTAACTAAATTAGCTAACCAATCATATCCTGTCATATATGTTTTAATTGCAAAAGCTATTGAAGCCTCTTTTCCTTGATTTCTAAAATCATCAATGGTTGCCACACCCGTAAGTACATGGGCAAAAAGAATATACAACACGGTGCATATTGCCAACGAACCTAAAATACCAATTGGCATATCACGCTTCGGATTTTTTGATTCCTGAGCAGCAGTACTTACTGCATCAAACCCAATAAATGCAAAAAATACGACACCAGCTGCGCCCAAAATTCCCATTATTCCACCATAATTATGCTCTACACCTTGATTATCCGCATATACTGTTGCCTCAGGAATATAATTTGCGTGGTTTTCAGGATTCATAAACGACCATCCGAAAACAATAAATAGAATAACAATAGCAACTTTTGTAATTACTATAATGCCATTTACCCATGCAGACTCCTTTGTACCTCTAATCAATAAAAGAGATAATAATAAAATTATGAACAAAGCAGGTATATTCATAATACCTACAGACCCTATTGTTGATGTTTCAAAAGGGGAATGACACCATTCATAGGGTATATGCATCCCCACGTATTCCAGAAGTTTATTTAAATATTCACTCCAAGCTATCCCAACAGTTGCAGCTCCTAAAGCATATTCTAAAACCAAATCCCAACCTATAATCCACGCCATAAACTCTCCCATAGTTGCGTAACTATAGGTGTAAGCACTTCCAGCTATAGGAATCATACTTGCAAATTCGGCATAACATAACCCAGCCAAGGCACAACCAATAGCAGCTATAATAAATCCAATTGTGACAGAGGGTCCGGCATTATTAGCAGCTGCGGCAGCCGTTCTCACAAAAAGACCAGCCCCTATAATAGCACCTATGCCTAAGGCAATCAAATTACCCGCATTCAAAGTTCGCTTTAAGCTTTTCTCATCATCTATATCATTTTCATCAGCCTCTTTGGTTAATAAATAAATGTCCTTCTTAATAAATATGTTTCCCATAATTTTATAATGCCAAACTTACGTGAATTTTGGCAAATACAAAATTTTAAGGCTAAAAAATTATAACAATAACAATGTAAGTCGTGGCAAAAAAAAAGGGATACATTTCTGTAACCCTCTTTTAGTATTTTTTAATTTTCTAGTATTGCCACAAATCATGCTCAAGAATAAATAAATCATTCTTAATTCTGTCACTTTCAAGTTGAGCAGCTATTCCATCATCCTTAAACTCATCAAAAAGATTAATGTCCATATCATATACGTTTGATTCTTTAACTATATAACTTGAAAACATTCTCATTTGAAAAAAATCATCATATGATATACGAGCCGCATCATTATCTGTATTAAACAATTCAATATTGACAATTATAGGCCGTAAATCATCCATTTTTACCCAATAAATTGGTTGCTCACCTAATTCAACTCCTGCAAAAATTGGTTTGTATAATGGAGCTATAGCAATAATTTTTGCTCTAAAATCGGAATAGTTATGGTCAAAAATCCAATCTTCCATTATCCTATATTTTTTTATAGAAACAGGATCAAATGGAATGGTTACTGTTGAATCTATAGGGTTATCAGGATCTAAAGGATTTTCTACTTGGGTAACAAAATCTCTTGTTCCTCGCTTTAAAATCTCTTCAGGAGTAAATATTGATGTTAATGAATCATTTCGGTATGGCTTTAAAAGACCCTTCATAACATTGTCATGTATAACCCGGTAAAAAGGGCTACGAGGCCAATCCATTACTTTGTTCATCTTTTCACGTACATCAATAACCCTATCGATACGTTTTGACCATTTAACATTGGCCTCTCGTATATATCTATAAGGAATCACTTTACGCTCAGCAACTGCTGTTTTTGGAAATGTCCAATCTTCGTACTGAGCCATGGCACTACCTAAAGTGCATAACATAATTGCTGTAAGGATTATATGACGCATAATTTTTTCTAATTTATTGAATTGTTATTGCTATTGGAGCAAGTCTCTTTTTGATTCCACCAGGACCAACCGCCTGAATATCATCAACAAGAACCTTATCACCCTTTTTTGCTCTAGTAATAAAACTTTTTAATTGAGCTGTAACTGCAGCTCCTGAACCGGCTACTGCCTCTGCATTCCCTCTCTTAGGCACATACAAGGCATTATAACTAGTAACTGTAAATGTTACTCCTTCAAAAACGAAGTTAGGTAACACTGCACGTATTGTATTTTGAGCTAATAAAGCCGCGGCTGGAGCCGGTCCACTTTCAAGTGTACCAAACATTGATTCAGGCTTTGGTACAGACTTAATTCTATACTTTTTTTCTCCCATCTTTCTTGTTGAACCATCTGGCATCTTAACTGAAACTGAGATAACTGCTCCTGCAGGATTTGGTGCTGTAACTTTAGCTACCCAACCTGTTTTAGCTCTTGATAATGATCCGTTGCTCATTGTAGCTATAATATCATTAGGAGAGTAACCAGAAACAGATATTGAAACCGGATTATCCAAAGCAATGTATAAAACATTCATCGCATCAGCAGAAATTGTTGCTCCACCTTCAAAAGCTTGGTATTCTTGCTTAAAAGGATAAGACTTTGTTCCTGTTGGTGATTTTACTTCAATAGAACCACTCCAAGAAAACACACCTTGATTTGAAGGACGGGCTGTATAAATACCTTTACCCTCTTCCATTGGTAATGCGCGACCTCCAACTATAACCGGATTATCAGATTTAGTATTGGAGGCTACCAATATTACTTCAGCTCTATACTCAGAACCAACCTGAACGGCTGTAGAATTAGGAATAACCTTAGCTTCCAATCTATCGAAAGTAATTTTATCCTTATCGATATTCTTAGCCAATACCTCAATAATGTCGGCTTCTGTATTTCGGCAGTCGTTTTGTATTTTGGTTAGCATTGTAATTACACCTGCTAAAGGAGAATGCTCAAAATACATTTCGGCCCAACCTGAATAATTGGTCTTATCATAAGCAGTTTTTAGGTTGGTGTATGCTTCAATCTTTGCTTTATCTGATGCATCAATTTTAACACCACCTCCATCTTTCAACAATCCTAACAATTTATCACGAGTACTATTAACCTTATCAGTTAACTCCTTTGCTTTTTTGTCGTCTGGATTTTTGAACAAATAGTTAGCATGTAATTCTATATTGTCCGCTTCAGTAAGTTCAGTTTGTCCAACTTCCTCTCCCTCTTTAGGCTCTTTACGGCCCTCAGTTCTTTCAATAAGAGCTTTTTTCAATTCTTCAATATACTTAACAAATTCTCCTGAAGCTTCTTTAACCTTCAATGCACGTTCGTAATATGGTTGTACTTCTTCTGGTCTATTCTTTGCTTGTTCAGCAAGGGCCTTTAAAATACTAACATTCTTTTTATCAACGTTTGCATTGGCTTTGTTAAAACTCACTTCCATCAAATGAAACGCTTTAAGAATTTCCTTTGACACATTCAAGGCCAAAAGAGCTGTTAACACGAGATACATCATGTTAATCATCTTCTGCCTTGCCGATAGTTTTCCACCTGCCATATTATCCTATTTTAATTATAATTTTAAATTTTAAATCAAAAACTACGGTCTCATTGCCGTCAACATACCTCCATAAACTTTATTCAATGCAGTTAAATTGCCTTGAAGATCGTTAAAGGTTTGCCCTACTCCACTCATTTGACCAGATACACTTTTCAATGATTCAGTTGAATCAGCCAAAGAATTTAATGCTTCCACAGCTCTACCATAAGTTGAACTCATTGAATTCATGCTATTTGAAGCCTTTTGAACATTTTCAGCATATTCCTTTGTTGCTAATGTAGCATTTGACAAATCGGCCATGTTGCTAACATTAGAACTCAAGGATTTTAAACCTAAACCAAGGCTTTCAACAAGTTCTGGACCGATTTTAGCTTCAGCTAACATCTTATCTAATTGCTGAGCCACAGGATCGTTAGTTGTTTTCTTTTTAGGACCAGTATCCATTCCTGCTAATTCAGGATAAACCAGAGTCCAATCAAGTTCTTGATGAATAGGTTCAAAAGCTGAAATAGCAAATATAATGGCCTCAGTAGTCATACCAGCTATCAAAAACTGATCGGCTAATGGCCAGTGCATAATTTTAAATAACGCACCAATGATAACGATTGAAGCACCTAAGCCATATGACATGGCCATTAACTTCTTGAACCCTTTACTTTCAAATACACTTTTGCTCATGTTTGTAATGTTTAATTTATTTTGTTTATATATTTATTTAATTTCCTGACGGATAATACTTACTTATTATCTTTTATCAAGTGCCGAACGTCCGATGTAAGTTTGAACACATCTGAAACCAACATATGACTTACAAGTATCCTGATACTCATACGTTCTACTTCCGTTCTGAATAAAATAGGCTATATCTTTCCATGATCCTCCACGAATAACCTTCCGTTTCATTGAAACGGACTCGTCTTCACGAGCATCGTACTGATAATCAGGATTAAGATCATGTGCAAATTGGTGAGTAGATTCAGAATAGGCATTTATTGTCCATTCAGCTACGTTACCTGCCATGTTATACAATCCATAATCATTTGGGAAATAGGCATCAGATCTAACCGGATACATGCCTCCATCTCCCATATAATCTCCCCGATTTGGCTTAAAGTTAGCTAAGAAACAACCTTTGCTATTTCTTGTGTAAGGACCTCCCCAAGGATACATATTATTGTCTCTTCCTCCTCTGGCCGCATATTCCCACTCAAACTCGGTTGGCAAACGAAACTCTTCAGTAATTGGCTGACCAATTGCTTCCCAATATCTGTTTAACCACTCTGTTCTCCACTTACAAAAAGCTTTTGCTTGTTTCCAATTTACACCCACAACCGGATAGTCATCATATTTTGGATGCCAGAAATATTGACGAGTCATTGGTTCATTATAACTAAATGCAAAGTCGCGTATCCAGCACAAAGTATCAGGATAAATTGGCACAGTCGCAGTTTTCACAAATGGGGCTCTGTGATCCTGTCCTGGGACCTTTTGGGTAGCAGCAGCTTCTCTATAGTCGATCCACTGATATGTAAATATCAATTTATCAGTATCGTATTGTTTCTTGTGACGAAATCTTTGACCTGGGGTATAATACAATTGATCAAGATCCTCGTTTTTGTAATCAACCTTTTTATTATAATCAAGAATAGTATAGTTATCACCTGCATTATCTACCTCTGTTACTTGCTCACCAATGGTTCGGGCAAGAGAATCAATTACATAATACACAAACTGACGGTACTCGTTGTTAGTTATTTCAGTTTCATCAACCCACATAGCATGAATAGAAACCTGCTTATTAGGTGCTATGTAGGAACGGAAAATATCCTGATCGCTTTGACCTGTATGAAAAGTTCCTGTTGGCACGTAAATAGTGCCATATGGCTGAGGATGAAACCAAGGCTTACGACCTGGTACACCAGTTAACTCGCCACGGTCCTGATTCAAACCGCAACTACCAAGGGTTATAACCCCTACAACTGCTAATATCCTAATCACTCTGTTCATTTCGTTACTATGGTTTTATTTTTGAGTCTGCAATTATAATTTATTTGAACTTAAAAACAAGACTTTTTGTTTAATTCAAACTATAAACGGTTATCAATTTGTTATTATTGTGTAAATTTTAAAAATATTAATACGCTCCTCTACCCATAAAACGGGGAGTTAATCTAAACTTCTTCTCAGGTGGCGGTGGAAAAGAAATTGGAATACAATACTTTACAAATATTTCATGCGTACCATCGCTTACTTTTCTAATTTTCGACATTGTTATATCATAAGAATACCCTACTTGTAGTTGCCCTCTCTCATAACCTACAATAACCGATAATGCATCAGCTGCTGAACGGTACCCTAAACCCATACGAATCGACTGGGAATATAAGGCTGTCATACTTAAGTCTAACTGCAATTTAGGATTGTATTTTACCAAAACAGAAGGTTCTAATTTCCAATTAGGATTAGCCAGTTGCCAATCTGCACCTGATGTTAAATATAAATATCTAACGAAATCCATATCAACAGCTCCGTTGGTTCCATCAGCCATTGTAACCGTAAAATTATAATTGGCGGCATTTAAGTGATTATAGGAAGCTCCCAAATAAAAATTTTCTAAAACATTAAATAACTTAGCTTGATGATAATAAAC
>CAMDGU010000026.1 GCA_945897885.1 Chitinophaga pinensis | reverse complement strand
GATAAGCTCCGCCAAAAACTTTGAGTATGGCAACGACTTTGGTGGCAGTGATGAAACAGTAATTACCCGCTTGTTTAAAACCCCTATTATGGTGTATGACTGGCCTCATGCCGTTAAAGCATTTTACCTAAAACGCAACCCAACGGACAGCCGTTTTGCCCGAGGTGTAGATGTACTAGCCCCCGAAGGCTATGGCGAAATAGTAGGTGGCGGCGAACGTGAAACCGACGAAGCCCTGCTTACCCAAAAAATAAAAGAACATGACCTGCCTATGAATGAATTTGAATGGTACCTTGACTTGCGCCGCTATGGCTCAGTGCCACATGCCGGTTTTGGTCTTGGACTTGAACGCCTGGTAACCTGGGTTTGCAAACTGAAACACGTAAGGGAAAGTATTCCGTTTCCGAGGATGTATGGGCGGTTGATGCCTTAGGAATTTTCGATTCGAGAGCACTCTAATCGAGGCGTTGGACATTTAAGGAAATAAGATGCTTTTGTAAAGGATGTAAAAAACCATCCTGATAAACCCAAAATAAGGTGGTTAAGGATAAAAAAATCATCCCGATAAACAAGTTAAGGGCGATGCGTTGGCTAACTTTAATTTGTACTATTTTTGTGGAAGCTTACACAACAACAATTAATATATAAATTGAAAAGCAATGAAATTTAATTTTGCAGTAGTAATACCCATGGCGAATGAGCAAGAAGATTTCCATCCATTCATTTCGTCTTTGACAGAAGTATTGAATCTGCTCGAATGTGGCAAAGTCTATTTTGTTGTTGACACGGTATCAAAAGACAATACATTAGAATTATGTAAAAATCTTGCGACCACTGACAGCAGATTTGTAACTATTTGGGCACCTGAAAACAAAAATGTAGTTGATGCTTACATAAACGGATATAAAGAAGCTCTAAAAAACAAGCACGAATTTATTATCGAAATGGATGCTGGTCTATCTCATGACCCTAAAGCCTTGCCAATGTTTTTGAGAGTATTAAACGAAGGGAATGAGTGTGCATTTGGCAGTCGATTTATAAATGGCGGTTCAATTTGCGATTCCAATTGGAAACGTACTTTTTTATCAAGGTTTGGGACGATTCTTTCAAACTTACTACTTGGTACAAAAATGTATGATATAACTTCAGGTTATCAAGGCTTTCATGCCAAAATAGTTGAAGAATTTGTTAAATATGGACTCTTATCAAAGGCTCACTTTTATCAAACTGAATTGCGTTACTTGTTACGCAAAAGTCGTTATGCAGAAATACCAATTCATTATCGAGCTCCTTCTCCAAGTGTTTCTAAAAAAGCAATTTATAATTCATTTAATGTATTGTTTCATTATTTCGTACTTCGGTTAAAATTTAAATCTCCGGTAGTAAGATGAAAAGATTAATCAATAAGATTCATACCCTATCTATTTTAAAATATGAAACTTTTACACAAGCCGCAAAATATTTAATCGTGGGTGGTTTTTGCACCGTTCTTGACTTCGCCATGTTGTTCATTTCAACTTATTTTGCTAGATTGAACTACCTAACATCGTCAATTATCTCTTTTATGTCTGGTACAGTTTTAAATTATTACTTTAGCATTTTTAAGTTAAGAGTAGTTGAGAATCTTCATCATGAATTTTTTTATTGTGCCATAATAATAGCAACAGGCTTGGGAATTATTACACTTTTAATTTGGAGTTTTGCCGAGTTTATTGGCTTATAATATGTACTTTTAAAGCTTCTCGCAACTTTTGTCACATACTGGTAGAATTTTGGAGTAAGAAAATATTTTGTAAATACAACAAAAATAGCAAGGACAATATGAAAAATACATTTTTAATAATTACATCAATTGCAAATCAAGAAAATCCTGTATTGAAACAGTTTGCAGAAGAAACAACAAAACACAGCGTGCCATTTATTGTGATTGGTGATACCAAAAGCCCTAAGGAATTTAATCTGACTGGTTGCGATTTCTTTTCGATAGAACGGCAACAAATGCTAAAGTTTCAATTGGCTAATATTTTACCATTGAAACACTATGCGCGCAAAAATTTGGGTTATCTAATTGCAATGTCCAAAGGAGCAGAAATAATTATCGAAACCGATGATGATAATTTGCCATTAGAAGGCTTTTGGGATTATAGAACCAAGCGGGTAAATGCGCACTTATTGAACAGCATGGGGTGGGTAAATGTATATAAATACTTTACAGAAGCCCATATTTGGCCAAGAGGTTTTGCACTTGAACATATTCACGATAAATTACCGAATTTAGAAAATAGGTTATTAATTGACTGCCCTATACAACAAGGGTTGGCAGATGAAAACCCTGATATAGATGCAATATACCGACTAACTTTACCTTTGCCAATCATATTTGATAAAACTGATAGTATTGCTTTAGGTATTAATTCATTTTGTCCTTTTAACAGCCAAAACACGACTTGGTTTAAAGAAGCTTTTCCGCTCTTATATTTGCCTTCTCATTGTAGTTTTAGAATGACAGATATTTGGCGTTCCTTTGTTGCTCAGCGAATAGCGTGGACCTGCGGTTGGCCTATTTTATTTCATCAAAGCACGGTATGGCAAGAGCGAAATGAACATAATTTAATGAACGATTTTCAAGATGAAATTCCGGGGTACATTAATAATGCTCAAATAATAAAAAGTCTAAAAAAGTTGGTGTTGAAAGATGGAATTGAGAATATATTTTCGAATATGAAAATCTGTTATAATACATTAATTGAATTAGGTTTTGTAGATCAGCAAGAAACCATTCTTTTAGATGCTTGGTTGAAAGATGTCAATTCATTTATTTAAAACTTAAAATTAAATATTAATATTAATTTAAATTAGTTTGAAACACTCCTTAACAAAAAGTCCACTTTGGTTTGAAGACATATATATTTTACCCTTCAACAAGCTTTATTACAAAAATCAACTATCAAAGGAAAAAGATACCATTGTTCATTATGATACATTTTTCTGCCTATAGGACATGCTGAACAATTGGAATAGAATATATGGAAATAATGGTTTTACTCAATATCAATTTGTAATACCATTTGAAAGAGGAAGAGAAGGCTTGATTGAAATTATGAAAGAAATTACCGAATCGGGTTGTGGTACATTTTTAGTATTTTTAACAACTTTCGGTGATAAAGACGATTTTTCCTCTTTTTTAAATTTCCCTGACGGAGGTCATATACATACTGGCTTTGGATTCCAAAATTTCACCCAAAGTTTTTTCACTATTAGATAAAATCGACAAAATAGTTTTGGAATACAACGTAAACCTTTGCTTGACAAAAGATGTAAGAATGACATCGGAAATGTTTCAAAAAACATATCCCAATCATTTCAAAACATCAAATAAATTCTTATCACTTCAAATAGAAAGATTATGTGGTCTGTAATTAAGAATAAAACTTGGGCAGTAAGATTAATTACTTATAGGAATTTAATACTATTAGGGTTAACAATTCTATTCTATTTTATCGCATTCAAATTGTTTAGATATGATTTGAATCAAAATGAATGGATTTTAGGTGATTGGTTAGTAAATTACCAAGATGGTGGATTTAAAAGAAGAGGTCTTTCAGGATCATTCTTTTTCAAACTTCAGGACTTTACAGGCATTTCACTTATATATTTAGTTTATAGCACACAGCTTTTTCTCTATGCTATATTTTTTATTAGCTTTTATAAACTTTTATCTAAAAAGCGCATATCACCAGAGTTCTTTATCCTAATTTTTTCTCCTGTAACATTATTATTTTTTTTCAACGACATTAGTGCTTTAGGCAGAAAAGAAATAATAATTTTTGCTCTTTTTTCAATAAACTCATTGTGGTACATCAACAAAAACCATACAAATTTTAAGCTTATTTTAACATCATTCTTATTATTTTTTTTTACATTTTGGCATGAGTTGATTTTATTCTACGCTCCATACTTTATCATTTTACATTTATTACACTTTAGGTCTGAGGAGAATCATCTAAAATCAAAGATTAATGTAGTTCTTATTTATTTTATTCCAGTCTTTTTGTCATTTTTTTTAATTTATTGTTTCGGCTTAGAAATAAATAAGGGAAAGAGTATTGAAATATTGCATCAAAGAGGAATAACAATGAATGGCGGAATTTTTACTTGGAATATTAACAGCATTGAATATATTAAAAACAATGTAAAATCTTATGCATTATACTCTTTGCCCTTCATATACGGGTGTTTATTATTTCTGTATTATATATCCAAACACTACCGTTTCAAAATTCTGTTTTTGATTATTTCAGCAATTGCATTTTCAATTCCACTATTTATTCTCGCAATAGATTGGGGAAGATGGATTGCAATACACTTTATTTTAATATTAATTTTATTGGGCAGCACATTAAAATCTGAAAATGAGAAGCATGAAATTATTAGAAATAATCCAAGAAATAAAAGAATAAAAGATTACATAATTATCATTATATTTTTTGTTTTAAATCTTTCATTTGGTATGCCTCATTTTAACAACGGTATAAGATTAAGCAGAACTTATATTCTTTTTAACAAAGTAAATAAAAAACTTCATAAAACACTGCCTCTGTTTAAGCTCCCCCAAAAATATTAGAATTTTTAATTCATTTTTTTATTTTTAAGATTGTACGTTAAAGCGGCCATCATTATGTGCTTGTTGCCTTAATTTATTATTCTGGTATTGACTCGCCGCATGCTCATAAAATTGATGAGCTTAATATACGCAACAACATAAAAAAGGGTTTTTAAGGGATAAAATTACTTTCTGATATACTCTTTGTATTCAAAATGAAATTCGTTTTTATCGCTTTTTTGGAAAGATTTAGAATCCATCAATTTCCAATCATTGTAATCTATAGAGGGTAAAAATATATCCGCTTCCGGAAACTCAGCATCTACTTCAGTTATGTAAAGTTTATCGGCCAAATCAATGGCATAGCTATATATTTGCCCTCCTCCAATAATGAAAGCTTCTTCATCACCGGTTTCGCGGGCCAGTTCCACTGCGTGGTTTAAATCAATGGCTCGGTAAACTCCTTCTACCTCTATCTGTCCAGTGGTTACAACTATATTTACTCTTCCGGGCAGGGCTTTCCCTATAGATTCAAAGGTTTTACGGCCCATAATAATGCAATGGCCCATGGTTAATTGTTTAAATAATTTAAGGTCGTCGCTCAATCTCCATAGCAGAGTGTTGTTTCCTCCAAGTTCATTGTTTTTGCCTATGGCGGCTATTATTGAAAGTTTCATTTTGAAGTAGAATTATTTTTTTAAACTTTTAGTTCCCCTGTAAGGTCATAGGTTTCATTCACTTTTTGCCATTTTTCTAATACCGAAGCAAAATCACGGGGCAATTCGGATTCAAAAAACATGCGTTCGCCTGTTGCCGGATGTTCAAATCCTAAGGTTTTGGCATGCAAGGCCTGCCGCGGCATTAAATTAAAACAATTTTCAACAAACTGCTTGTATTTACTAAAAACCACACCTTTCAAAATTTTGTTACCACCATAATGGGTATCATTAAATAAAGTATGCCCAATATGCTTTAAATGAACCCTAATTTGATGGGTTCTCCCTGTTTCCAGTTTGCACTCAATTAAGGATACATAGGTTAAATTTTGTAAAACTTTGTAGTGGGTTACGGCATGTTTCCCAATTTCTGGATCGGCATATACTTTAAATATTTTACGGTCACGTTCGCTGCGAGCTATGTTACCGTTTATGGTTCCTTCTGTTTCGGTAAACGTACCCCAAACAATGGCATTATATATTCGGTCGATGGTATGTTCTTTAAATTGGATGGCCAACTTATTCATGGCCATTTCAGTTTTTGCTACTATCAAAAGTCCGCTAGTATCCTTGTCAATTCTATGAACTAACCAAGGGCGAATGGTGCCATCGGGTGCACCTTTTTGAAAATGCCAGGCCAAAGCGTTTACAAGCGTTCCTGTATAATTTCCATAACCAGGGTGGGCTACCATTCCCGGCTTTTTATTGATAATGGCTAAATACTCGTCTTCATAAACTATGTCCAGAGGAATATTTTCAGGAATAATTTCTAAGTCACGAGGCGCCTCAAAAGCTATAATAACTATTTCGTCGCCAGGCTTTACCTTGTAGCTCGATTTGGTGGGTTTGTCATTTACTAAAACCTTCAACGAATCAATAGCTTCCTGAATTTTAACGCGGGTTACGTTTTCAATTCGGTCCATTAAAAATTTGTCAATTCTCAATAAATCCTGTCCTTTATCTACCACAAAACGGTGCAGGACATAAACTTCAGGTATTACAGATTCGTCAGAATCCTGATCTTCGGATGTATTATTGATTGGGTTGATAAGCACAGAAAAATTGTATTTTCGCAGGCAAAATTACTCTTAAACATTCACATGATTACACATCATTCTTCATTAAACGATTTTACATCCCAAATAAAATTTGTTTTAAACACGTATCATAACCATTCACTTAAGGCTTCCAATTTTTCAAACATAGTGATAGGTGGACTTGGAGGCAGCGGAATAGGTGCTCAAATAACCAAGGCTTGGTTTTTTGATAAAATGCCAATACCGGTAGAAACTATTTCCGATTATAATTTACCGGGGTTTGCCGATAGTAAAACATTGGTCATTTTAAATTCGTATTCCGGAAATACGGAAGAAACATTAAACCTTTTTAGCGAAGCAAAGGAAAAAGGATGTAACATAGTTTGTATAGCTGCAGGAGGAAAATTGGCAGAATTAGCCAAGGAAAATAATTTAACGTTTTATCAATTGGAAGGTGGATTTCAACCCCGCATGACCATTGGTTATGGACTTTCCTTTTTATTTTTAATATTAGGTGAATTGGCTGATGTGGATACCCGGCCTGAATTGGAAGAGGTAATTGAAAAATTTGAAGAAATGCACGACTATCAAATCGATTCAGCTCAAAGCATTTTCCGCTATTTTAAATCTTCTTTTAAAAACAAGTTTGTGGTGGTAGCTGATAAACATTTTGCTCCGGTAGCTGTTCGTTTTTGCCAGCAACTAAATGAAAACTCAAAGTTAGAAGGTTTTGTAAATGTATTGCCCGAGGCTAATCACAATGTTATTGAATCCTATTATGGGAAACTTAATACCAACTTTGTTTTTCTTTATACCGATTTAAATCCAAGAGTTCATGCCCGTTTTGATTTTATAACCTCACATTTGGAATTGGAAAATAACAAAGTATTAAATCTTTTGGTTCCTGAATTTACCATCTTTAGTATTTTTGATATGATTTACCGTTTGGATTGGGTTACTCTTTTCCTTGCCGATGAACATGGTTACGACCCCATGAAAATTGAGAATATTATTGAGTTAAAAGATTATTTAACCAATCTTGAAATAATTGATGAATCTGACGAAGACGAATAGTGAGTTTGTTTAACTTTTTTAAGAGCAAGCCAAAATTTGCAGCTGAGCCCGACCGCAGCATGTGGGTTGATTTTCATTCACACCTTTTGCCGGGCATTGATGACGGTTGTAAAACCATAAACGACTCTCTTGAAAATATTCGCGAACTTCAGCATCAGGGGGTAAGACGCATTATTACCACCCCTCATATTTTTAAAGAACTTTATCCAAACACACCTGAAATAATCAGAGAAAAATTGGCCTTGGTAAAAAAGGCATTGGCTGAAAATTTTATGGATGTGGAAATAGAAGTATCAGCGGAATATTACTTGGATGAATGGTTTTGCCAAAACTATGACAAGATGGAATTGCTCACTATTCCGGGCAATTTTATATTGGTTGAAACCAATTATATGGACCGTCCGCATTTTTTGGAACAAATATTTTTTGACCTTCAAACATCAGGGTACAAAGTAATTTTTGCTCATCCAGAGCGGTATAATTACCTGTTAAATAATTATCAGGCTTTTCATACGCTTCATGATTCAGGCATTTTGTTTCAATGCAATTTATTGTCGTTCACAGGGTATTACTCGCCGCAAATAAAAAAAGCTGCCGAATATTTACTAAAACATAAAATGATTCACTTGGTGGGATCGGATATTCATAAAATTCGCCATTCGCAAACCATTACCCAGTTTAAACGCAGCCAAACCTATCAGGAACTATTGAAACTGGATTTGTTGAATAATTTTTTGTAAGGTTTTACCACGGAGGCACAGAGAAGACAGAGTTTCACAGAGAATTATTATTTAACACTATTGTTTTTATTTACCCACTATATTTCTTTGTGCCCTCCGTGCCTCCGTGGTAAAAACAAACAGTGTTGGTAAAATTTGGATTACTAAATCTCCTTTCGCCAAATTATCTTCAAAAATTAAATTAGGTTTGCAACATACCCATGGAGCAATTTTTAGTTTCAGCACGAAAGTACCGGCCCGCCTCGTTTGACACGGTGGTAGGGCAGGAACATATTACCGAAACCCTGCTCAATGAAATAAAACAAAACCGCCTGGCTCAGGCATTTTTGTTTACCGGGCCACGGGGGGTTGGAAAAACAACTTGCGCTAGAATTTTGGCAAGAGTTATCAATACCCAGGCCGACCCAAGCATTGACCCAAATTACGATTTTGCCTTTAATATTTTTGAACTGGATGCCGCTTCCAATAACTCGGTGGATGACATCCGGCAATTGGTAGAGCAAGTTAGGATACCGCCCCAAATTGGTAAATACAAAGTGTATATTATTGATGAGGTGCACATGTTGAGTAGCAATGCATTTAATGCATTTCTTAAAACCTTAGAAGAACCACCGGCCTATGCTATTTTTATATTAGCTACCACCGAAAGGCATAAAATTTTACCTACCATCCTTTCCCGCTGCCAAATATTCAACTTTAAGCGAATAGAACCAGCCGCCATAGTAGCTCAGCTAAAAACTATTTGCGAAAAAGAAGGCATTTCTGCCGAAGACCAAGCTTTGCACATCATCGCTCAAAAGGCTGATGGTGGCTTGCGTGATGCCTTGTCTATGTTTGACCAAATGGTGAGTTTTAGCAAGGACAAAAAACTAACCTATGCCGGGGTTATAGAAAACCTGAATGTACTGGACCACAACTACTATTTTGAAGTAACTCAAAGTCTTAATGCTGCCGATTATGGAAAAGTTTTAATAAAATTTGATGAAGTATTGGCCAATGGGTTTGATGGGCAATATTTCCTGAACGGATTAGCATCGCATTTCCGTGATTTATTGGTGGTAAAAAATACTGCTACGGCATATCTGATAAGTGGTTCGGAGCAAATGCTGCCTGTATATAAATCGCAGGCCGATAAAATGACCGCCGGTTTTTTATTAAATGCCATAAACATAGCCGACCAGTTTGACCAAACCTATAAAGCCAGCCGAAATCAACGATTGCATGTGGAACTGGCCTTGATAAAAATGGCTAATATAAATGCTGCTATAAATTTGGCCGAGGAACTTAAAAAAAAAAGCCTTGAGTTAAGTTCGGATACTCCTAAAACCACCTCGCAGCAAGCCAATAAAGACGCTACACCCAAACCATCTTCCGATTCAGGCTCCAAGCCGCCAAGTACCTTGCGAATGGGCAACTTGGGCAATATGGTAAATAATCCTACTGCCTTTACCGCCAAAAAACCGGAAGAGCCGGAAGCGAAACCTGAACCAAAAACTACCGAAGAACCTTTAAAAATAGCTGCCGAGCCGCAAACCACTTCTAGTCTGAAAGAAATAATATTAGACTTTGCCGAAGTCAAAAAACTGGAAGGCAAAAAGTTTTCTTTTACCTTGCTCAAAGAATTAACGGCCGAGGAGCAAGACGATAAACTTATTGTAACCCTCACCAATACCCGTGACCAAAACGAGTTTGACGAAATAAAAACCGATTTTTTACGATTTGTAAACGACCGCACCGGTAAAAGCTACCAAATAGAACTTAAGATTGAAAAAGTAGCCCAAAAAATTTTAAAGGTCTATACCAACAAAGATAAATTTACCTACCTGGCCGAACAAAATCCATTTTTGATTGAGTTTAGTAAGGAGTTGGGGTTGGATTTGGAGTAATGGTTTTAACTTAGAGGGTATTAAAAATTAAAAAGATTGAAAATGAATAAAATTAAACTTATTATTTTTTTAAACCTACTATTCTCAATAGAAGTTTCTGGTCAATCAGCTATAGAAATTGCCAAAATTGGAATTCAATCTACAGTTTCAATTGTCGCATTAGATAATATTTCGCAACCGCTTGGTTATGGATCGGGTTTTATCATAGCCGATGAACTAATTGTTACGAATGTACATGTAGTTGAAGGTGCAGGCTCGGCTTATGTTTTGTTAAATGGACAAGAAAAAAAATATACGGTTAGTGGTTATGTCGCAATTGACAGAACAAATGATTTAATAATTTTAAAAGTGCCTGGACTTGCTGGAAGCAAACTCAATTTAGGTTCTGAAATTTTCCCTGAAATTGGAGAGAAGATTTATGCTGTTGGTAATCCGAAAGGTCTGAACGGAACTTTTTCCGAAGGTATAATTAGTGGTATTAGAGAATTAGTGACAAATCAAGTATTGCAAATAACCGCACCTATCTCTCCTGGCAGCAGTGGTGGACCTGTTTTAAACTCTGCGGGTCAGGTTGTTGGTATTGCATTTGCCAGCTATTCCGAAGGACAGAATCTTAATTTTGCAATACCTGTAAAGTATCTTATTACACTTAATTCAAAAATCGGAACTGTTATACCCATATCAACAATAAAAGCAAAACCTAAGACAGCTAAAGTAGAAACAGTTAATCCAAATATCAAGGAAGGAGTTTCTGTTAGAAACCTTGTGATAGATTATAATTGGTCACCAACACACATTTCCTTTTCAATAAAAAACAATCTTTCTTACACAGTAAGTGATATAAAAATTTTGTTTTTAATTTATGATGCTACAGGCATTGTAGTTGACTATCTGGAAGATACATATGCTGAAGGAAAAGGCTATTATGGAGATGTAGGTGAAATAAAACCTTTCTTGGCTAGGTCTATTGAATTTAATGTTGGTTATCCGCCAAAGCTGATTCTAAAAAGTGGCTATAAGATAAAAGCGAGAATCCTTGATTTTAAGATTATAGAGGAATAAAGAGCTAAAAGAAAAGAACTAATGATTTATAAACAGTTTTTTGAAATTTTTGGAGGAATTTCTTTTGGAGGAATTTCTGCCTTTGTTTTGATTAAATATTTTTCACAGAAAATCTTTGAAAATTATATGCTCAAGAAAATTGAGACACATAAAAGCGAATTAGAAAAACTAAATATTTCTCACCAAATAAAATTTTCTTCTTTGCATGTTCAAAGAGCCGAAATAATAAAAAATCTTTACGACTATCTTTATGATTATAAATTGGCAATTCTTGATTTTTTTGATGACAAACTTGATGACCAAAAACCAAAAGAACATTTACAATACAAACTTGACCAATGGACAAAAGCTGTAATTGATTTTGGTAATACATTTCATAGGAATAAATATTTTTTCTCCATTCAAGATTCTGAATTAATGAATGCCATTCACAATGAAATGGGTAAAATTAATAGGGGAACTAAGGGATTCCTTTCTTCTTATAATATTGTTGATGAACAAATAAATGCGATTAATGATAAAACTCCCAAGTTCCTAAATTTGAAAGCTGAAAGTGACCAACTATTAAATAAAATTTTGGATTTAGAAAAAGAATTGGAAAGTCAATTTAGAAATCTATTAGGCGTTGAAATTAACCACTAAACAAGGTCAATGCTTGATTACAATTTTTTATAAATTATGCAAATTCTAAAAAAATAACTTTTATGCATAGTAAAACCACTTTTGGAATAAATTGTGACTAATAAAAAATAAAATGTCAATACAAACCAGATATTCATGTTCAAAGTGTGGCCATACAGTTTCTCATTATAGCAAAAAGGGATTTGAGTCCCTTCATACCAATATTGGAATTTCACTTTTAGAATGTAAGAATTTGTTTCCTAGCGGAGTCTCCCAGAAGAAAGGCATAAGCAAGGTGGGGACTCAGCGGCCAAGTTTGCAACTAAACTTATTTTGATTTACACTGAGATTCACAGAGAAAACACGGAAGCTCACAGAGTTTTTTCTCAGTGCAACTCTGTGAAACCTCCGTGAACCTCTGTGCAATTTATTTAATATCAACTTTTGCCATTTTAGAAAACCAAATAATCCTACAACTAATCTTTAAAGTTTATTTTTACATTTGTAATATGATAATCAGAACGTATAAGGTAGATAGTGAAGAGCATCTTAAGGAGTTGGATAAATTGGTAGCAAGCCTAAATTTTGTTGAGACTTTAGAACCTTATCGCATTACACCATCTGAAATGGCATTGGGCATTGGAAGGCCGCTTACCGATGACGAATGGAATACCTATTTTGAAAATTATCCGAACAACGGGAAAGGAAAAACAGGAGCCGAAATACTTAAAAATTATAAAACCAAATAGATGAGGTATGAACTTCATTTATCTTGAAAATGCTGAAAAATCTTTAATAGGTTTGGCAGACTTCATTGAGAGTATTAACATCTCGGGAAGTGGCTTTGATTTTATGGAACGCTTTATTTCAAAAATTGAAACACAAATTAAACCATCTGTCAGTTATAAATTATGCAATCATTTTCCTTTTGCCATAAGGGGTTTTTCCTGCATTTTTATAAATGGATGGGCCATTGTTTTTAGAATAGAAAGTGACACCATTTTTATTCATGAAATTGTTATAGGCAAATTGCTGTATTAATTTCTCCTCCAGCAAAAGGGCAATTAGCATGACAGGGAATCCGTGGCCAAGTTTACAACGAAGCTTATTTTGATTTACACTGAGATTCACAGAGAATACACAGAGACTCAAAGAGTTTTTCTCAGTTTAACTCCGTGAAACCTCCGTGAACCTCTGTGTAATTCTATTTCATATCACCCTTCACAATTAAAAAAACCAATTAATACTGCAACTAATTTCTAAAGTTATGTAACAGTTTTACAGCCCATAGTATTCACCTTTGAGCCATGGTAAATACAGAAGCAGAATATGTTATTTGGGGAATCAACTATTTATGGTGGGCACTTATGGCGGTGGCCGTTTTAGCAGTATTTTTATTTGTTAAAATTAGAAGAAAAATGTAGGACTATTTTCTCTCCATACACAACTCTACCAAAACCCCGGCGGTACTTTTAGGATGCAAAAAAGCAATTAATTTATTATCAGCACCGGGTTTGGATGTTTTATTTATGAGTTCAAAACCTTCAGTTTGCAAGCGGGCAATCTCCGCATCAATATCGGTTACATCAAACGCTATGTGATGAATTCCTTCCCCGCGTTTTTCTATAAACTTGGCAATAGGGCTTTCAGGATTTGTAGCAGCCAGCAATTCAATTTTTGATTCCCCCATTTTAAAAAAGGATGTAATAACTCCTTCACTCTCCACTCCTTCCTGCTTGTATGGCGTTGTATTTAATAAAACGGAATATAGTTTATTGGCTGCTTCCAAATCCTTAACGGCTATTCCTACATGTTCTATTTTGTTCATGGTACAAGAATACTCTTTTTCTTTCGCCACTAAAACACTAAAACGCAAAATCCCGCTAGAAAACTTTGTGAAACTTTGAGCTTTTGTGACTTTGTGGCCAAATTCTCTGCCTTCAAATTCTTTAAAAAATCTAAAACATTTTTCAAACTTATAGTGTTATATTTGCACTTAGAATTAGTCTAAATAAGAATAGATGTTAAAATTACCCATATACCTAGATAACAACGCCACAACACCAATGGATCCAAGAGTATTGGAAGCCATGTTGCCTTACTTTACAGAATATTTTGGAAATGCAGCCAGCCGTAATCACCCTTTTGGCTGGAAAGCTGAAGAAGCCGTAGATTATGCTCGCGAACAAATAGCAAAACTTATAAATGCCAGTGAAAAAGAAATTATTTTTACCAGTGGTGCTACCGAGTCAAATAACCTGGCTTTAAAAGGTGTGTTTGAAATGTACCGCGAAAAAGGTAATCACATAATTACCGTTAACATTGAACACAAAGCCATCATCGATACTTGCCGTCATTTAGAAAAACAAGGTGCAGAAGTAACTTATTTGGAACCTCAGCCTGATGGAAGGGTTACGGTAGAACAAGTAGAAGCGGCCATTAAACCAAACACGATATTGATATCGGTAATGTATGGTAATAACGAAATTGGATGCATAAACCCGATTCGGGAAATTGGTGAAATGGCTCATAAGCATGGAGTATTATTACACACAGATGCCACGCAAAGTATAGGAAAAATACCCGTTGATGTATTGACAGACAATATTGATTTGGCTTCTTTTACAGGGCACAAGATGTATGGCCCAAAAGGAATCGGTGCATTATATGTTCGCCGTAAAAACCCAAGGGTAAAAGTAACCTCACAATTAGATGGTGGAGGCCACGAGCGTGGAATGCGAAGCGGAACTTTAAACGTAACCGGTATAGTGGGATTTGGAAAAGCGTGTGAATTAGCCATGAACGAAATGGCAGAAGAAGGAGTTCGCTTAGCCAAATTACGCGATAAACTGGAGCGTGAATTATTAACCCTTGAAGAATCGTATGTGAATGGAAGTACTGAACACCGTTTGCCTCACGTTACCAATATTTCATTTAAATATGTAGAAGGAGAAGGATTGATGATGGGGGTTAAAGATATTGCTGTATCATCCGGTTCAGCTTGTACTTCTGCATCCTTGGAACCGAGCTATGTTTTGAAAAATTTAGGTTTAGATGATGAATTGGCACATTCAAGTTTGCGTTTTGGGTTAGGTAGATTTACTACCGAAGAACAAATTGATTTTGCCATTGACCACGTTAAAACGGCAGTAATTAAACTTCGCGACATGAGCCCTCTTTGGGAAATGTTTAAAGAAGGAATTGACTTGAAAAGCATTGAGTGGGCAGAACACTAAGAAGATTTGAAAATTTGAAAATGAGACAATTTGAAAATTCTCTACCAAATTTAGTCGAGGGAATTCCCCTCTTGAGAGGGGTTAGGGGTGTGTTTTAAAAAAAGGAAGTAAAAAACTATTTAACAATAAATTATTAAAATGGCATATTCAGAAAAAGTAATAGATCACTATCAAAATCCAAGAAACATTGGAACACTTGATAAAAGTTCGAACAACGTAGGAACAGGATTGGTAGGAGCCCCGGAATGTGGTGACGTAATGCGTTTGCAAATCCAGGTGAATGATGAAACCGGAGTAATTGAAGATGCAAAATTTAAAACTTTTGGTTGTGGTTCAGCAATAGCTTCATCCTCTTTGGCCACTGAATGGCTAAAAGGTAAAACCATTAACGATGCTTTAACCATAGACAACATGGATATAGTAGAAGAATTAGCTTTACCACCTGTAAAAATACATTGTTCAGTATTAGCAGAAGATGCTATAAAAGCTGCAATTAACGATTACAGAACTAAACAAGGATTGGAACCAATCGTAGACGGAAAAAAACATTACTAATCCATTGCCGTTGCTTTAAAGCAACGGTAATAAATAAAAAATAAATTTATATATGGTAGCAGACGTTGGACATATAACCGTTTCAGAAAAAGCGTTACATAAAATTGCTTCATTACGTGAAGAAGGAAATTTAACGGATGATTATTTTATCCGTGTATCAGTAAAAGGTGGCGGATGCAGTGGTTTAAGTTACAATCTTGATTTTGATAATGAACAAAAACCAGGTGATCAAGAATTTATTAATGATGGCATAAAAGTAATTTGTGACCTTAAAAGTTTTCTTTATCTGGCCGGCACCGAACTAGATTTTAGTGATGGGTTGAACGGAAAAGGCTTTAATTTTATAAATCCAAATGCTAGCCGTACGTGTGGTTGCGGTGAAAGTTTCGCAGTATAAAATTCAATAATTAAACATATTCAAAGTCCTGTTTCTGATTGAAGCAGGACTTTTTTATTTATAAAAATAAAAAGGAGTATTTTTGACATCCTTATAGAATTTAACTCATACAATTGATTAAACTAAAACCTATATCTATTAAGTATTTTCTGCTGCTGTTAGGATTGTTTTTTATTAATCTGTCAAATGCACAATCCTACGAATCTTTAAAGAATAAGTGGCTTAATGACAAGTCAGATACTGCAAAGATAAATGCAGGATTGCAGCTACATGAAAAATACTACTATCAGTCAAATGATTCACTTCAATCGGAAAATAGACTATTAACAAGTCTATACTACCTTTCAGTAAAAATAAAATACAGCATTGGAATAATCGAAAGCAGCTTTTATTTGGGTAACAATTATACGGTGCAAATAGCACCAAAAAAAGCAATTGAATACTTTTACATCTCTTTAAAGGAAAGTGAAAAAATAAAAAATGATGAATTTACTGCCCGCACTAAAATGGGTATCGGAATAGTTTATTTTATTAAAAGTAACTGGGCTAAAGCCATTGATTTTTTTGAAGGTTCACTCTTAATAAACAGAAAATTAAAAGACCAAAGAAGAATGTCGACTCAGCATTATTTAATAGGTTACTCATTAATTGCTCTTCAAAAATATAATGATGCCAAACTTTATATTGATTCTGCATTAGTTATTAAATTAATTAGAAAAGATACTACCGAAATTAACGAATGTAGACTGGCTTTGGCTAATATTTATAAAGGGCAACAGAATTATGATTCGGCCATGAAATATTACAAAAACTTATTGCCTTATTTTTTAGGTCATAAAGAGTTCGTTCCTGTTTCAATTATTCACACATCATTTGCTCAGATACTGTATAAAAAAAATGATTTTGGCCAAGCATTAATAGAAGCTCTAAAAGCTTATAATTATTCACTCTTAACCACTGCCCCCCTCCCTAAAATAGAATCTTGTAATATCTTATATCAAATTTATAAAGCAAAAGGTGATTATAAAAAAGCGATTTATTACTTCGATTCATATCAAAATCTAAAAGACTCTATTGAAAATAGTGACTTTGCCTCCCAAATAAGTTTGGCACAAGCTACCTATGAATTTGAAAAAGAACAAGTAACTATTAAGGCTGAGCAGGATAGAAAAGGAATTTCAATATAATCTTGAAATACAAGCCAAAAATATAAAACAGTTGATATTGTCAGTAATAACAATTTTTGCTATAATATTTCTGATTGTCATTATTTTTGCCTACCGCTGACTGAGCAAACAGAAAAAGATTACTGAAAATTTATTACTTAATATTTTACCCAAGGAAACCGTTGCGGAGCTTAAAAAATTCGGAAAATCTTTGCCTAAAAATCAAGCGGAAGCAACAATTATGTTTTGCGATGTTAAAAATTTCAGACACATTGCCGAGAGTTTAAAGCCTTCCGAAGTGTTAGAAATGTTGGATAGATATTTTAAGCAATTTGATATAATAACGGAAAAATACGAGATTGAGAAGATTAAAACAATTGGCGATGCCTACATGTGTGTGGGAGGACTTAATAAAGACAGCCAAAAATCTGCATATGAAATAATTCAAGCCGCCGCCGAATTTTTGGAATTTAATGAATCAATAGAACAAGAGATGCTTCAGAAGTTTAATCAAGCATTTTATTTCCGAATAGGAATCTATACCGGCAATGTGGTAAGTGGTTTAGTAGGGCTAAAAAAATATGCGTATGATATTTGGGGTGATGCAGTTAATATAGCCGCCAGAATGGAGCAAAATTCGGTGCCCGGTAAAATTAATATTTCAGGAGGAACCTACGAAATAGTAAAAAATCAATTCCCAAATTTCATTTATAGAGGAAAAATACCAGTAAATAATAGAGGTGAAATAGATATGTATTTTATTGAAAAGGATTAATTAATCAGCACACTTTGGGGAACAAAATGCCATCACTTCTCCACTTGTTTTGATAATTAAATTATCATTTGGAACACCCTCTTGTAAAATTCCATTGCTCATTATTAAATATACTTGCCCCGTCTGCAACGGAGGTACCGGAGGTGGAGTAATTACTAAGGGCTCGTTAAGAAAACCAAACTTGAAATTTATAAATTCGCCTTGCCCCCCATTATCACGCAATAAAAGCTCTAATGATTTTCTGCCAATTCTTCCTCCGTATACTTCCGCCACATAGCGCTCTGGGTTTGCATTTGGTTTGATAAAATCAGTTTCAAAGCTATTAATCATTTGCCACACATCACTAACCTTAATTGAATCACCGTGAGATGCAGGTAAGCTATCTTGTGGAGTAATTACTTCCACTGTGCATCCACAATCAATAGGCATAGTATCTATTAAACACATTGTTACCATAATTAAAACGCCTGCAATTAGGCCTAAGAAAAATACTCCGATAGGTTTCATGACAATAAGATTTAAAGTTTAGTTTGTTAATTTTTATTCAAACATACCAAAAATTTCAGTAAAACCTAATTCTCGAAAAATCGATTTAAGCTTATAAAAAAACCTTTAACACCTTGCCCCACTTTTCAGATTTATTTTAATTTTCATCTAAAATATCTCTTCAAAACTTCAATTTTTAAAAATAATATCATCTGTTTTAAGAAAAATATAAAATTTTAAATCATTGATTTTATGTCTATTAAAATCCATGTGGATAAAATGTGTTTCAAAATGTCATCAAGTGGTAAATTGTGTTTAATAAACACATAATTTTACACCCGTAATTTTAATACCGATACCAATGCCGAAATTTATTGGAGAATTTGATGGAAAAATAGACGCTAAAGGGCGTGTGGTTCTTCCTGTCGGCTTAAAAAAACAGCTACCTGAAGGCTCATCTGATCACCTTGTAATTAATCGAGGATTTGATAAATGCCTTGTTATTTACACCCGAGAAGACTGGGAAAAAGAAACTCAGAAACTCGAAGGTCTAGACTCTTTTAACAAGGTAGACCGCCAATTTATTCGAATTTTTAATAATGGAGCTACTGAAGTAGGATTGGATACTGCCAACAGAATTTTAATACCCAAAAAACTTTCGCTTTATGCTGAAATTGAAAATGACGTAGTGCTTTATGCTTACAACAATAAGATAGAAATGTGGAGCAAGAAAAACTACGAAGCCCAGATGGATATTGATCCAGATGAGTTTTCAAAAATGGCTGAAACCGTAATGAGTCGTAAAAATGAAAGCAGCAATGAATAGTTATCATGTTCCGGTAATGGCGACTCAGTGCATTGAAGGGCTAGCAATAAAAGAAGGGGGTGTTTATGTTGATGCTACATTTGGCGGAGGTGGCCATGCTAAATTGATATTGGCAGACAAACGCGTTAAAAAACTTTTTGGAATAGACCAGGATGATGATGCAATAAAAAACCGGTGGGATGACCCCCGATTAATAATAATAAACCATAATTATAGGTATATGAAACATTTTTTGAAATATCACAAAGCCCTTCCTGTAGACGGAATATTGGCAGATTTGGGTATTTCATCATTTCAAATTAATGAAGGGAGCAAGGGGTTTTCCTATCGATTTGATGAGCGGCTCGATATGAGAATGGATCAGGGAGCTGAAGTTGATGCGGTTAATATTTTGAATGACTATAATCAGGAAGAATTAACTGCAATTTTTAAGGAATATGGTGACCTTAATAATGCTTTCCATTTAGCAAATTCAATTATTCAATACCGACAACTTAAACCTATAGTAAAAGTTCAGGACTTGCTTGATGCTATTAAGAGTCAAACTCCTAAAATGGGAGATTATGCTTTTTTATCAAAGGTATTTCAGGCGTTAAGAATTGAGGTAAACAATGAAATTAAAAATTTGGAACTTTTTTTAAATCAATGCCATGATTTATTAAAACCAAATGGTCGATTGGTTATAATGTCTTATCATTCATTGGAAGACAGATGTGTGAAAAACTTCATTAATACCGGAAATGTAGAAGGAAATCATATTAAGGATGGATTTGGAAACTTGATACGCCCTTTTGAACCGGTTAATAAAAAACTAATTACTCCGGATGAAGATGAAATATCTCAAAATCAAAGAGCGAGGAGTGCTAAACTTAGAATTGCAGAAAGAAAATAATGGAAGAAAATTCAGTAGACAAAGAAAAAAATGTAAATGCAGAAGCACCATCTGTTAAGAACCCCCGCGAGAATATCACGAGGCACTTACCCTTTGTTTTATTCTTATCAGGAATTTTATTGATGTATATTTTCTTCTCGCACCGAAGTGATAAAAAAGTGAGAAAGATTGAGAGATTAAATAGAGAAGTTAAAGAACTCTACTCTGAATATATAACGCTTCAAACGGAAATACTTAATGGTAGCAGGAGTTCTAATTTAGAACAAAAAATGCTAAAAGAAGGAATTAAACCAGCCACAGAACCACCTATAATAATAAAATAAAAACAAGGAATTATTAATGTCTAATATTAAACGTTCCATATTGAACCGTATATTTTTCAGCTTTAGCTGTGTCATTGCATTTTCAGCATTGGTGGTTTGGTATATATTTAATATTCAAATGGTAGATGGCGCCAAATGGAGAGCCTTAAGTGACAGTTTAACCTTAAAATATAAAGTAATTCAAGCTGTACGCGGAAATATCTATTCTCATGATGGAACACTATTGGCCACCTCAGTTCCACGCTATGAAATAAGAATGGATCTTACGGTATTGCCCCAAGATACTTTTAGGGCATACATTCCTTTGCTATCTGCAAAATTTGCCGAAAAATTTAAAGATCAATCTGAGGTTGACTATCTATTAGAATTTAAAAAGGGAAGGCTTGAAAAAAACAGATATTTTTTATTAAAACGGAAGCTTAGTTACTTAGATATTAAAGAAATAAAAACATGGCCCCTCTATAAAAAAGGAAGATTTAAAAGCGGACTTATTATCGAGGAAGATAACTACCGAGTTATGCCTTTCAAAAATCTATTGGCCCGAACTATAGGGTATACTGGCAGTGGAGTTGGGAAAGAGCGAGTTGGAATAGAAGGAGCTTATGATTCAGAATTAGCAGGCATTACAGGCCGCAGGTTGATGCAACGTATTGCAGGTGGATATCGCCCGGTAAATGATAACAACGAAGTAGAACCTATAGATGGAAAAGATATTTACACAACTATTGATGTAAATATCCAAGATATAGTTAACCAGGCGTTACTAACTGGTTTATGTAAACACAATGCACACCATGGATGTGTAGTTGTTATGGATGTTAAAACCGGAGAAATAAAAGCAATTGCCAATTTAACTGAAAACGGAATAAATAATTATAAGGAAACATTCAACTATGCTTTTGGTGAAAGTTTTGAGCCTGGTTCCACATTTAAAATAATTTCAGCATTGGCCCTTTTAGAAAAAGAAAAAATTGAAACTAATGATTCAGTTCTAATTAACTATGGACAACTAAAAATAGGTGATAAAATAATGGAAGATGCCGAGTCGTCACCATTCAAAAAACAGTCCTTTTCCTATGCATTTGAGCACTCTTCCAATGTAGGGATTTCTACCTCTGTAATGGATGTATTTAAAGATAATCCAAAAGAATTTGTTGATTTTATTAAAGAATTGAAATTGGACAAACCTTTGGGATTAGAATTATCAGGAGAAGGAAAACCTTTTGTTAAATCACCAGGAACCAAAACGTGGAGTAGGATAAGTTTGCCTTGGATGTCTATTGGTTACGAAATCCGATTAACTCCTTTGCAATTACTAACTGTGTACAACGCAGTTGCAAATGACGGAGAAATGGTCAAACCATTTATTATTAAAGCTATTGGTCAAAAGGGCGAAATTGAGAAAAAATTTAAAACACAAATAATTAATGACGAAATAGCGAGCGAAAGCACAATTAAAAAAATAAAAAATCTTCTTTGTGGGGTGGTGGATAGTGGCACTGCCAAAGGGATAAATACTAGCAGGGTAAAAATTGCCGGAAAAACAGGAACAGCCAGAATAGCCCATGGAAAGGGTTATTCCGAAGGGGAATATAATTCATCATTTGCAGGATATTTTCCTGCTGAGAAACCTAAATACTCAATCATCATAGTAGTTAATAAGCCTAAAGTTGGAGGATATTTTGGAGGAATTGTAGCTGCTCCTATTGCAAAAGAAATTGCAGAAAAATTATCAGGCATCCACCAAAATATTGGAACTAGCCTGTCTGATACTTTTGCTGATAACAATTCACTACCCATTACTATTGTTGGCAAAAAGAGTCTCACAACTAACTTTCTCAAAAAATTCACAAATTACGATTACCACTCTTCTGGTGAGACAGGGGATTGGATTATTGCAAAAAAGGATTCCATAGGAGAGTATGATTATGTCGTATATCAAGATGGATCAAACTTAGTCCCTAATCTTGCTGGAATGGGATTGAGAAATGCTATCGAGGTGGCTGAAGCAAAGAAATTAAAAATTTTAGCCTCAGGTTATGGAAGAGTTTATTGGCAGTCTATTTCGCCAAGGAGTAAATTAGTTAAAGGAAAAACATTACTTATTAAACTAAAAATCTAATGACCTCTTTAGGAAAAATATTAAATAATATAGCTGTATTAGAATCTTATGATTCAAATATTTCAATAAGTTCGATAAAAACTGATAATAGATTAATCAATAAAAATGATCTCTTTATTGCGTTAAAAGGCAACATAATAGATAGTCATTTATTTATTAAAGATGCTATTGAAAGGAAAGCTTCAGCAATAATTTGTGAAAAAATCCCTTCGGATTGCCCAAAAGATTTCAATTATATTTTAGTTAAAAATTCAAGAGATATCATTGGTCAAATAGCTTCAAATTTTTACAACAATCCATCTTCTAAAATTAAACTTATAGGAGTGACCGGAACCAATGGAAAGACAACGGTAGCAACTCTTCTAAAAAATCTTTTTATAAACTTTGGATATAAATGCGGACTAATTTCTACCATTCAAAACATGATTGGTGAAGAAGTTATTCCAAGTACACATACAACTCCAGATCCTATTTCTCTCAATTTACTTTTATCAAATATGGTAGAAAAAGGGTGTGAATACTGCTTTATGGAAGTGAGTAGTCATGCTGTCGATCAAAATAGAATAGGAGGATTAACTTTTACCGGGGGAATTTTTACTAATATTACACATGATCATCTTGACTACCATAAAACTTTCGAAAATTATCTAAAAGCTAAGAAACAATTCTTTGACCAATTACCTTCAACCGCATTTGCATTAACCAACAAGGATGATAAAAACGGATTGGTTTTATTACAAAACACTAAAGCTTCAAAATATTCATACAGCCTTAAAACTACTTCTGATTTTAAAGGAAAAATAATTGAAAGCGACCTTACAGGATTGCTTCTTGATATTGACGGAACCCAAGCTTGGTATAGCTTATCAGGTGATTTTAATGCTTACAATCTTTTAGCTGTATATGGCACTGCCTTTATTTTGGGCGAACCGAAAGAAAAAATCATTAAAGCATTAACTAATACAAAAGGAGCTAAAGGGAGATTTGAAATTGTGAGGAGCGAAGGTGGCGTTATTGGAATAATAGATTATGCTCACACGCCTGATGCCATTAAAAATGTATTAGAAACCATAAATAAGGCAAGAACAAGAAACGAAGTTTTAATAACGGTTATAGGATGCGGAGGAGATAGGGACAAAGAAAAAAGACCCTTAATGGGTGATATAGCCAGCTCATTGAGCGATAAGGCAATTTTTACAAGTGATAATCCTCGATCTGAAAATCCTGAAACTATTATTTCAGAAATGAAGGCGGGAGTGAAAGTTCAAAATGTAAAAAAAATCCTAAAAATAACTAATCGTGAAGAAGCCATAGAAGTGGCTGTGAGTCAGACAAAAAAAGGGGATATAATTCTATTGGCGGGAAAAGGTCATGAAGATTATCAAGAAGTAAATGGCTTAAAAAGCCACTTTGATGATTTTAAAAAATTAAAACAAGCATTTGAAAACATAAAATAACCATGCTTTATTATTTATTTAATTACCTACACTCGCACTTTAATGTTCCCGGAACAGGAGCCTTTCAGTACATTACTTTCCGAGCCGGATTGGCCATTATTCTTTCTTTAACCATATCACTGGTTTACGGAAAAAGTTTAATCCATATTTTAAGAAAAAGGCAAGCTTCTGAAACCATCCGCCAATTAGGACTGGAAGGTGAAAATACAAAGAGAGGAACCCCTACAATGGGTGGATTAATTATTCTTGGAGCCATCCTTATTCCAACCCTCCTATTTGCAAAGCTTAGCAATATTTATATTGTTCTGATGCTCATTACCACTATCTGGTTAGGCCTTATAGGATTTTTGGATGATTACATTAAAACTTACAGAAAAAATAAAGAAGGATTAGCAGGAAGATTCAAAATTGTAGGACAAATAGGGATTGGAATTATTGTAGGCGCTACTCTTTATTTTCATCCGAGCGTTGTCATTCGCGAAACATACTCAGAAAAGGAAGTAACAGAAGAAATAAAAGCTAATTCAACTGTAAGACAACTTGAAAATGGCAAAACAATCTATGTTCAGGACGTTAAATCCACAATAACCACAGTTCCCTTTGTTAAGTCCCATGAATTTGATTATGCCAAACTTCTATTCTTTTTTAATGATACAAAAGCACAAAAATATGCTTGGATTGCCTTTATAATAGTTGTTATATTTATAGTAACAGCCGTTTCTAATGGAGCAAACCTTACCGACGGAATAGATGGCCTCGCTGCCGGAAGTTCGGCCATAATTGGCGCCACATTAGCCTTATTGGCATTCTTATCAGGCAATATCATTTTTGCCGACTACCTAAATATAATGTACCTCCCAAATCAGGGAGAGTTAACCATTTTTCTTGCCTCATTTGTAGGGGCATGCATCGGATTTTTATGGTACAATTCATTTCCGGCTCAAGTATTTATGGGAGATACCGGTAGTTTGTCTATCGGTGGAATTATAGCTGTAATAGCCATTATGCTTCGCAAGGAGCTATTAATCCCAATCCTGTGTGGTATTTTTTTAGTTGAAAATCTAAGTGTGGTATTACAGGTTAGTTATTTCAAATATACAAAAAAACGATTTGGTGAAGGACGTCGAATATTTCTGATGTCACCGCTTCACCATCATTTTCAAAAGAAAGGATATGCCGAACCTAAAATTGTAACCCGCTTTTGGATAGTTGGAATTATGCTGGCCATTTTAACCATTATCACTTTTAAACTTAGATAAGAAATGGCAAAACGATTAGTCATATTAGGAGCAGGAGAAAGTGGTTGCGGCACAGCTGTCCTTGGCTTGGCCAAAGGATATGACACGTTTGTAAGTGATTTTGGAATTATTAAACCTAAATACACCGATGAGTTAAAAGAATTAGGCGTAGAATGGGAAAGTGAGAAGCATTCAGAATCAAAAATTTTGAATGCTGATGTAATTGTAAAAAGTCCGGGAATTCCCGATAAGGCTGCAATCATTAAAAAGGCAAAGGAAGAGGGGATAAAAATTGTTTCGGAAATAGAATTTGCAGCACAATATACTAATGCCAAACTAGTGGGAATAACCGGCACCAACGGAAAAACTACCACAACTATGCTTACCCATCATATTCTTAAAAACGGTGGAATAAAGGTAGGATTGGGTGGAAATATTGGTAAAAGCTTTGCTCGCCAGGTGGCCACCGAAAAACAGGATTGCTATGTTCTTGAACTTAGTAGTTTTCAGCTGGATGGAATGATGGAAACTCGCATCCATCAGGCCATTTTAACAAACATTACCCCTGACCATTTAGATCGATACGATTATAAGCTCGAAAATTATATCGCGTCGAAATATAGGATTACTCAAAATCAAAAAGCCGAAGACCAATTCATCTATTGCGATGATGACCCACTTACAAAGGATAATTTAAATTTTAACAAAGGAAATGGCCAGAAGCTGGCATTTTCAATAAACCATGAGGTAATGAACGGTGCCTTTTTACATGGTAAAGAAATAATCGTTCGACTAACCAATTTAAACAAAGAATTTAACATGCCAATTAATCAACTAACAGTTAGTGGTAAACACAACATTTACAACAGTATGGCTGCCGCCATTGTAGCAAACTCTTTCGAAATCAGGAAAGAAAGTATTCGCGAAAGTTTTTCGGATTTCACTAATGTGGAACACCGTATGGAATGGGTAGCCCGTATTAAAGGCGTTGATTTTATTAACGATTCTAAAGCCACCAATGTAAATTCAACCTGGTATGCCTTAGAAAGCATGGAAACACCCGTGGTTTGGATTGCCGGTGGAACCGACAAAGGAAACGACTACACAAGCCTTAAAAAATTAGTAAAAGATAAGGTAAATGTAATTGTTTGCATGGGATTAGATAACAGCAAAATTCATCAGGCCTTTGGTGCTGATGTAGATTTAATCATAAATACAACTTCTTCCGAAGATGCCGTAGAAGCCGCCTACAAATTTTCGAAAAAAGGGGATACTGTATTACTATCACCGGCTTGCGCCAGTTTTGATTTATTTGAAAACTACGAAGACAGGGGCAATCAGTTTAAGGCATGTGTTAAAGCTTTATAAATAACTTTAATCTTTTAGCTTTAACTTTTTAAAAAATGGGCTTAAGAAAATGGGCAGCAAATAATCTGAGGGGCGATATATACATCTGGTTAGTGGTGTGTATGCTTTCGCTATTCGGTATTTTGGCAGTGTATAGTTCTACTGGAACTTTGGCCTATGCTAAGCAATCCGGTAACACCGAATTTTACTTAATAAAACAGGGAGGCATGCTCCTGTTAGGGTTATTTATCATGTGGCTTTCGCACTTGGTTGATTACCGCTACTACTCCCGTTTATCTCAAATATTACTTTTTATAGCTATACCGCTTCTATTCTATACTTTAGTTTTTGGTAGCAATGTAAATGACGCCCGTCGATGGATTACCTTACCATTAATAGGGCTTTCATTTCAAACCTCCGATTTGGCAAAGCTTGCCATTATAATGTTTATCGCACGTTTTCTATCAAAACGACAAGATGAAATTGGGAACAGCAAAAAAACACTTTGGCCTATTGTAGCAAGTATTATCATTGTTTGCGGTCTCATTGCTCCGGCCAATTTATCAACTGCTCTAGTTCTTTTTATGACCTGCATGGTTCTGCTTTTTATCGGTCGAATCCCTATAAAATCATTACTCGGATTAACAGGTCTTGCTATTCTATTTTTTGGATTAATGTTAGCGGTAATTATGAATTTACCCGGTCAAGGTAGGGTGCAAACATGGAAAGCCAGAATTGAATCGTTTTCAGATAAAAAAGATGCCAACGGAAGTTATCAAAATCAGCAAGCTAAAATTGCAATTGCAAAAGGTGGAATATTTGGCGTTGGCCCCGGAAAAAGTACCCAAAGAAATTTTTTACCATCGCCTTATGCCGATTTTATCTTTGCCATTATTTTAGAAGAATACGGCATGATTGGAGGCCTGTTCCTCATATTTTTATACCTTTTCTTTCTATTTAGGTGCATTCGAATTGTAATAAAAAGTCCTAAGGCTTTTGGGGCTTTGCTGGCTGTAGGATTAGCTTTTAGTTTAGTTATTCAGGCATTTATAAATATGGGCGTGGCTGTAAATATTTTTCCGGTTACGGGCTTGCCTTTGCCTCTTGTGAGCATGGGCGGAACCTCTACCCTATTTACAAGTCTGGCTTTTGGAATTATTTTAAGTGTAAGCCGATACATTGAAGAAGATATGGAAACACCAAAAACTGAACCTGAGGAGGAGGTAGAAGTTGAAACAGCGTAGATTTTTAATATCAGGAGGCGGAACCGGAGGTCACATATTTCCGGCCATTGCCATTGCAAATGAAATAAAAGCGAGAGAACCTGAAGCTATTATTGAATTTGTAGGTGCGAACGACCGCATGGAAATGGAAAAAGTTCCGGCGGCAGGATATAAAATACACGGGATTTGGATAACAGGCTTTCAAAGAAGTTTATCATTTAAAAATCTTTTGTTTCCACTGAAAGTGATATCGAGTATTGAACGATGTTACCGCATACTTAAGAAATTTAAACCTGATGTTGTAATAGGAACGGGTGGTTTTGCAAGCGGGCCTTTGTTAAAAGTGGCTTGCTGGTTAGATATTCCAACTGTAATTCAGGAACAAAACAGTTATGCCGGGATTACCAATAAATTACTGGGAAAAAAAGTAAGCACAGTTTGTTTAGGTTTTGAAAAAGCTAAAGCATTTTTCCCTTCAAATAAATGTGTGGTTACCGGCAATCCCGTGAGGCAATCCATTTTAAACCTTCCTTTAAAAAATGATGCATTGCAATCATTAAATTTTGATGCATCTAAAAAAACGATATTAGTTGTTGGCGGAAGTTTAGGGGCCCGGACCATTAATCAAGCAATTGACGGATTGATTGAAAAGTTTGATGAAAACAAACTTCAATTAATATGGCAAACCGGTAAAAATTATGAAGCTATTAACAAGCCAAAATTTGGGTTTGTATCACAGTTTATAGAAAAAATGGAAACGGTGTATGCAGCGGCAGATATAATAATTTCAAGGGCCGGAGCTATTGCCATTACGGAACTTTGTATTGTAGGCAAACCTGTAATTTTAGTTCCATCACTCAATGTGGCCGAAGACCATCAAACCAAAAATGCTATGGCTTTGGTGGATGTTAATGCCGCCTTATTGGTAAAGGACCGGGAAGCCAAAACAGATTTATGGATGGCCATTGAAATGCTGATAAAAGACAAATATTTGGCTGAAGAATTTGCATTGAACATTAAGAAATTGGAGAAACCCGAGGCTGCGAAGAGAATTGTGGATGAGGTTTATAAATTACTGAAGAATGATTTGGAAATTTGAAAATTTGGAAATTTGGAAATGGGTACTTTGTCATTCCGAGGTACGAGGAATCCCCAGAGATGCTTCGTTCCTCAGCATGACAAAGAACAAAATAATAATTGAGCACTAATAAAAAGTAACTAATAGTTTGAACCTCTCAACCTATAAATATTACTATTTCCTTGGCATCGGCGGCATAGGCATGAGTGCTATAGCCCGCTATATCAAAGATATGGGCTATAATGTTTCGGGCTATGACCGTGTCCGTTCCGAACTTTGCGAAGCGTTGGAAACAGAAGGCATGGAAATAAACTATACCGATTCCCTTGATTTCATTTCAAAATTAGAGAAAGACAGCACTTTAATAATTTACACTCCGGCCATACCAAAGGATAGCAAGCAATTAAACTACTTTAAAAATAATGGCTTTACTTTATACAAACGGTCACAAATACTAGGGTTAATAACCAAAGACAGCTTTAATATTTCAGTAGCAGGAACCCATGGAAAAACCACTACTTCATCCCTCATAGCACACATGCTTGATTTTGCCCAAAAACCCTTTGGAGCATTTTTGGGTGGAATAAGCACCAATTTAGGAAGCAATTATTTTAATACAAATACGATAAATACGAAGGCTCTTACCGTAACAGAAGCCGATGAGTTTGACCGCTCGTTTTTAACCCTTAGCCCTAATTTGGCTATCGTTACATCCATGGATGCCGACCACTTAGATATCTATGGAACCGGTGATGAACTTAAAAAATCCTTTTTTGATTTTATAAATAAAATAGAACCCGGGGGAACTTTATTTATCAAACATGGGCTTGATTTTCCCGTAACCAATACCATTTCCATAAAAACGTATGGTATAGAACATGGCGATTACAAAGCCATAAATATTAGAATTGAGCAAGGTTGGTTTACCTTTAATTTTGAAGGAAACGGCGAAAATTGGAAATCCCTCCAATTAGGAATTCCGGGAACCCACAATATAGAAAACGCGGTGGCCGCCATAGCTGTTTGTTTAAAACTTGGTATTGATAAAACCACTATTATCAAAGGTCTTAAAAATTTTAAAGGAGTAAAACGCCGATTTGAATTTATTTGCCGTCAACCAAATTTTGTATTTATTGATGACTATGCCCATCATCCTGCCGAACTTGAGGCATTTATCAAATCTGTTAAACTTTTGTACGCTAATGAAAAAATTACCGGGGTGTTTCAGCCGCATTTATTTAGCCGAACCAATGATTTCGCCGATGGATTTGCAAAAAGTTTAAGCCTTTTAGATGTTTCGGTATTACTGGATATTTACCCTGCCCGTGAGCTGCCAATGGAAGGAGTTACTTCCAAAATAATTCATAAAAATATTACCTCGTCCGAAAAATATTTAACGACCAAAGACGATTTGTTGCCTTTGTTAAAAACCTTAGATCCGAAGATAATTTTAACCATTGGTGCAGGAGATATTGACACCCTTATTCCCTCTATTAAAACCACATTAGAACCATGAGCAAAAAGATAAATATTGGCAAACTTTTACTCCTACTGCTTATTCCTGCAGTGCTGATTGCCCTGTATTTTTTTGCTACAAAAAACAGTGATAGCGAGGTATGTAAAGACGTTAGCATAACCCTAAATTACAAAACCGACCAGTCACTTTTAACCGAAAAAGACATTTATCAGATTTTAGGTTTTCCGGCAGGTAAATCACAACTCATAGGTAAAAATGCAGGTAAGTTAAAATTGAACGAAATGGAAAGCAAACTTTTAAAAAACTCAACTATAAAAAGTGCCGAAGTTTATATCGGAATGTCTGGAGTTTTAAAAATTGAAGTAACCCAGCGAAACCCTATGTTTAGGGTAATACCGAATGGCCGAAGAGGCTATTACATTTGCGAAGACACGGTTAAAATACCCCTTTCGGATAACTTTACACCTGATTTAATACCAGCCACAGGTTTTGTGAACGATAAAATAGACAGGCAACTGTACTATATAGTGGGGTTTGTTAATAATAATAGCTTTTGGAAAAACCAAATACAGCAGTTCTTTGTGAACGAGAACCGAGACATTTTATTTGTTCCATATATCGGCGTCCATGAAGTAATTTTAGGCGACACTTCTAATCTGGACGAAAAATTTAAAAAATTGGAAGTCTTTTATAAAAGAGGACTTAACAAAATAGGGTGGGACAAATACAAATCGATCAATTTAAAATTTAAAGGACAAGTAATCTGTAAATAATGAAACGGCCATGAAAATTTTAATTTTAGCAACAAATATATCGTTGGACGTCCCATGCGTCCGTGATTTAAAAATAAAATTAAATTACAAATCGTAGATTCGATAATGCCATTTATTAAAAATGAAAATAAAATAAGTATCACATGAACAACCAAAAAATTGTAGTAGGTCTTGATATCGGAACAACTAAAATATGCGCCATAGTTGGCCGAACTAGTGAATATGGAAAAGTAGATATTCTTGGGATTGGAAAAGTGCCATCAAACGGGGGAGTAACCCGTGGGGTAGTATCAAATATTGACCGAACGGTAGCTGCAATATCTGAAGCTGTAAAAATGGCGGAAGAAGTAGCAAATGTAAACATTAAAAATGTTCAGGTTGGTATTGCAGGTGCTCACATCAATAGCCTGCAACATCGCGGTATGCTTATCCGTAATGATTCTGAAAAAGAAATCAGTCAGGTAGATTTGGACCGATTGGAAGCTGATATGTATAAGTTGGCTGTAAAACCGGGTGATAAAATTTTACATGTCATTCCACAAGATTACATGGTTGATGACGAACCGGGAATAATGGACCCAATTGGAATGTCAGGTGTAAAATTGGAAGGAAACTTTCACATTATTACAGGTCAGATTACTGCCGCAAAAAATATTTATAAATGTGTTGAAAAAACAGGATTAAAAGTAACGGACTTAACACTGGAGCCTCTGGCATCAGCAATGTCTGTTCTTAGTCCAGAGGAAATGGAAGCCGGAATTGTATTGGTGGATATAGGTGGAGGAACTACAGATGTGGCTATTTTTCATGATAGCGTAATTCGTCACACGGCCATCATCCCTTATGGGGGTAATATTATTACCGAAGACATTAAAGAAGGGTGCAATGTGATGAAAAATCATGCTGAAGCCTTAAAAACAAAATTTGGTTCAGCACTGGCAAGTGAAGCTGCCGATAATGAAATAATAACCATTCCCGGTCTAAAAGGTCGCGACCCAAAAGAAATTTCGGTTAAGAACTTAGCCAAAATTATTCAGGCCCGCCTTCAGGAAATATTAGAACTTGTCTATTTTGAAGTAAAATCATCTGGGTTAGAAAAGAAATTGGCTGGTGGTATAGTGCTTACCGGTGGAGGTTCCATGCTAAAACATATTACCCATTTAGCTTCATTGGTTACCGGCTTGGATGCCCGTGTTGGTTATCCCAACGAACATCTTGCCAAAGGGATGGTAGAAGAAGTAAAAAGCCCCATTTATGCTACAGGCATAGGCTTGGTAATGAAAGGGCTTAATGATGCTTTATACAATGAAAATTTGATTAAGGAAGACGGAACAGATGCCGTTTTACAAGAAAATAAGAACAAAAAAAGATTTAACATTTTTGATATGAATGTTATCAAAAAGTGGCTAACGGACGATAAAGAGTTTTCAGATTTTGATTAAATATAAAAACCATTATGGCAAATTTTAAAGTAGAACTTCCTAAAGAAAAATCATCTATCATAAAAGTAATAGGTGTAGGTGGCGGTGGCGGTAATGCGGTTAATTTTATGTACAAGGAAGGAATTAAAGGAGTAGACTTTATCATTTGCAACTCCGATAGGCAAGCCCTTGAGTCAAGCCCAATTCCTAACCAAATACAAATAGGAAATGAATTGACAGACGGCCGTGGGGCCGGTTCCAATCCTGATGTAGGAAGAAAAGCTGCAGAAAGCAGCATCAATGAAATAATAGATGCCCTTGGGGTAAATACCCAAATGGTATTTGTAACTGCAGGAATGGGTGGTGGTACCGGAACGGGTGCTGCTCCTGTAATAGCTCGTGTTGCCAAAGAAATGGGAATACTTACTGTAGGTATTGTTACGACTCCGTTTCACTTTGAAGGCCCCAAAAGACGATTGGCTGCCGAAAAAGGAATAGCTGAAATGCAGGAAAATGTTGACTCACTTTTGGTTATTTCAAACGATAGAATAAAAGAAATTTTTGGAAACCTGGTTATTACCAAAGCCTTTAGCTATGCAGATAATGTATTAGCTACAGCTGCCAAGGGAATTGCTGAAATAATAACCATCGCAGGAAGTATTAATGTGGATTTTGAAGATGTGAAAACAGCGATGAAAGACAGTGGTGTTTCTATTTTGGGTAATGGTGTGGCCGAAGGTGATGGTCGTGCCTTACGAGCTGCCGAGATGGCTCTTAACTCGCCATTACTTAATGATAATAAGATAAAAGGAGCGAGTGATTTATTAATAAATATTACCAATGGTGAAGAAGAAGTAACCATGGATGAATACAGTGAAATAAATCAATTCTTCCAGGAGCAAGCCGGCATGGATGCCAATTTAAAATGTGGTTTGTGCTTTGATTCTTCCATAGGTAAAAAAATATCCGTTACGGTAATAGCTACAGGATTTTCACGAAAAGAGAATTCTTACAAGGCAGATAACCGATTGGTAGAAGAGTTGGTGGTGGATGAATTTAAAGCTGACGAATCTGAAAATGAAGAGGAAATAGTAGCCGAAGATAGAAAATACATATCGCTGGAAGAAAACGCACCGGTTGATACCCGCAACAGCATTAGCGAAATGATTCGATTAAAAAATAATGAACTTACCGCTCGTATTCGCGACTTGCGTGAATTAAGCATCCAGTCAAAAACAGAATCAGGACGTGAAGAACTGGAGAATGTTCCGGCATATGAACGCCGTCAAGTTAAGCTTGATGATATTTCACACTCCTCAGAAACGAATGTATCCCGCTTTTCTTTAGTTGACGATCCTGAACGCAAACCCGAATTGAAATCAAACAACTCGTTTTTGCATGATAACGTTGACTAGAAAGTAAACTTTTTTTCATAGGCATTAGAATTAATGAGAAGGGCGTTGCGAAACGTCCTTTTTCTATTTAGTCGAACCTCAAAAAATCAATTTTATATTTAAGGTAAAATTAGTCCGAATGGTATCATCCGCATGGGTGCAGCTGGGATCCAACACATGCGAAGCATTGCATAAGACTATTGAAAATAAACATGGATTACTTATGAAAAGAGCGAACTGCAAAATTTTCAAAACCAAATTTATACCTCACGAATGATTTATGTTAACATTTTGAAGTTGGTTTTGTTGGTGCCCTTTTTTGCTCCTTTTTTGGGCAAGCAAAAAGGGAGAGATAAAAAAATATATTCGATTAATATGTTCTACATTCTATTGAGTTAACGTTCTTTTTCCTTGATGAAAAAGAACCAAAAAATCAAGACAAAACGATGCTCCCAAGCTAATTGCCATCGCACCCCGCCGTTTACTCACTAATTTATATTTTTTTTAAAGGTGTTCGTGAACCTTTGGTGTTGTCAAGCCCACCGCACCTTAACCCGAGTGATCGTTTCAAACGAAAAATTGTCAAAATTTAGGATTGAATGGAATTATTTCTTTTCAATAAAGTTTTTAAGAAAAAATTAAAAAATTAGCAGATTATCTAGTTTAATAACTTTTTACAAAGTTTGTCATTACCTGGGCTACAGAATTTTGAGGCTCGACTAATTAATACTAGTCTTTCCCGAGGTTAATAACCTTTCGAAGGTTTGATTTCTAAATTTTATCCTTTCTTCTTCAAGGCCAAAATAGAAAAATCAGAATCTTCTTTTTTTATGGTATTGGATAAATAACCTAAGCCGGTAATTTTCATATCTACCACATCATTTGGCTGCAACCATTGGGGTTTAAAGTTAGGGTCATTCAATAATCCCGTTCCGTTCAGTTCCAAAAAGCAACCGGTACCAACGGTTCCTGAGCCTATTACATCCCCGGGAAGGATGTCAACACCATAAGCACACCGTTCTACTATTTCAGCAAATGTCCAGTCCATATCCCCCATATTTCCGCGGCTTACCTCTACCCCATTTACCCAACACTTCATTTCTAAATTATAGGCATTACCCGTGTGGCCTGGTTTGGCAGGTATTTTATAAGGTTCCAGTTCATCGGGAGTAACCAACCACGGACCAATCACTGTACTAAAATCTTTCCCTTTTGCCGGACCTAAATTTAAAAGCATTTCCTCCATTTGAAGGGTTCTTGCACTCATATCGTTCATAATCATATAACCGGCTATGTATTGGTCAGCTTCAGAAGCTTTAATATTTCTGCCCTTTTTACCTATAACAATGGCCGCTTCCAATTCAAAATCCAGTTTTTGAAAATGATCGGGCATGCACCAAATTTCACCCGGACCTTGGATGGCGTTATGATTGGTAAAATACCAAATCGGGTATTGGTCAAACTCCGCAATCATATCCACCTTTCTATTTCGGCGGGCTGCCGCCACATGCTGACGAAACGCATAACCATCGCGGCAACTTGTAGGATTAGGCACGGGTGCAAGTAATTTTACCTGTTCCATTGGGTATCCGCCACCAACGTTTTCTTTCAAATGATTTTCCACTTCATGAGCCATTTGCATAGCCTCTTCTCCTGCTTTTAAAAACTCAGCCATCGTATCGGGTATGGCGGGATTTATAGCATTAAGGTCATAAACTGTATCGTTTAAAAACAGACCAAGTCTGGCTTCATTTTCTTTTTGAAAGGTTACTAATTTCATATGGAATCTACTTATATTTTTATATCAAGGTCATATGAAATACCCAATTTATATCAGTTGTAGTAAATGAAATTTTCTTGGGTATTTCATTGCTGCAAAGGTAAGCTGATTTAGGATTTTTATAAGCAAATAGTTGAAGCCAGAAAAGTTAAGTTTTTATGAATTTAATAGAATTAGGGCCTTTCAGCCCTATAACCCCGATTTACTTTTTTTCTTAGTCAAAAAAAGTAAACAAAAAAGACAAGTCAAAAATATACTCCCTCCACACTACCTAACACACGCCCGTATTTTTGACAACCCAACGCTCCTTTTACCCAAACTTTACCTAATATTCCATCTTTCGTTAATCCTATATCTGTAAAGGGTTCTTTTGTTCTCGTTGGCATTTTATAGTATGTTTGCAAAAGACAAAATGCTTCAAAAAAAACGGATATTAGTTTGGGTGCTTCTTCTTGCTTCCTTGGCAAGTATGGCTCAGCAGAACTACCGTTTTAAAGCCAATGTAACCATCAAAGAAAAAAAACTGGATGGTAAATTTAACCTTACCAAAGGCACTTTATACTACGATGTAAATACCCGAAAGGCGGTATACGATATTACCTTTCCTGAAAAAGCCATCGTGATTATTACCGACACGGCTTATATATCTTTTCAAAATAACAAACGAACTTCCTCTAAATCCATTAAAGAATTTTTAGACTTTTCGTTGTTTAATCTTTGCCTCACCGGTAAGTTGGATTACTACGGACTGAAAGGTTCTCCCTACACCATCAGTAAAACCGAAAAACAGGATTCCATGATTATTACCACCTGGATTCCTCCGGCTAAAATGAAGAAAAAGAAGGGAAAAATTAAAGTATCGAGTGTAAACAAAAAACTATTTGGCGTGATATCCTACGATGTAAAAGGAACCATTATTTCAAAGCAATTTTTTGAAGAGTATGTAACCGTTAAAAATTTAATCATTCCTTCGCGGGTAGTTTCCTTCGTGTATAGTGGCAAACAAAAATCAACACAGATAACCGAATTTAAAAACATTGTAATAAATGAAACCGGCAACGATACTATGTATGATCACACTTTGGAGTAGTTTTTCCAAAGCACAATCATTAAACAAATTATTAATTTCAAAAGATACCGTTGCCGTATCTCAAAATTCCTTTGCCTTTTTAAAAGGCGATACCAAAGATGGAACCACTGCATTAAAAAGCCTGTTCCACTTTTACAAACATTACATTTCTACTCAGGACGGGCAATCCTGCGGGTTTTCACCTTCCTGCTCTGAGTTTGCGTTTTTAAGTATTAAAAAACATGGGGTTATTATTGGGGTTATTGATTTTTTTGACCGTTTTGCACGGTGCAATCCTTTGAGTCATGAAAACTACCCTTATGATGCCGAGAACAAAGTTTATATAGACCCTGTAGAATGAAATTTTGGTATTTTATTTTTATCAGCAGCTTTTTTGCAGCCTCGGTTTCAGGTCAAAACAACCTGAAGACATACCAAACTATGGCAGAAACTTTCAGCCAACAAGGCAATTACACTTCAGCCATTGAGGTGTATGAACGATTATTGTTTTTTGGAACAGATAAACAAAACAAATCCATTTACTTGCCTTTGGCCAGAGCCTACTCCAACCTTGGCGATTTTGAAAAAGCATCGGTGCATTACAACAATGCCTACAACAACCAAACCGTGGATACCATCCGCTATGAAATACTTTTTGAAAGTGCTTTAAACTACCTGGCCGCCAATGATACCATCATGGCCTATAACGAATTGTTAAATATTCCCGAAACCAAAATAAGCAGCCGTGTAAACGATAAACTTCATTTGATGATGGGGACTTTGGACTACAAAAGCGGACGATACACCGGTGCAAAAAATCATTTTTTGTCCATTACCGTGATTGATAGCCTGGATAAAATAGCCATCCAATCGTTTTTCAAAAAAACTAAAAAAACAAACCGCCGGTATAATCCCACCATGGTGGAATGGATGAGCATTGTTCCCGGACTTGGGCAGGCTTGGTGTGGCTATTATAAAGAAAGTGCCAATGCCTTTTTGCTTAGCGGGACATTTATCGTTTTATTTGTTGATATAAGCTTAAAGTACACCCTTCTGGATGGATTGATTACTGTGTATCCATGGTTTAACCGCTATTATAAAGGCGGCATTATGAAAGCCTACAAACTGGCTGAAAAAAAACGCGAAACCGAAAAAAATAAGCTTTATAATTCTCTATTAAAAACATTACCACCCATAAATTAAAACTCTATTTTGACCCAATTTACAAACACCCTCGAATTTGCAAAGTCGCTTGATGCACACGATGTATTGGCTAAATACCGCCAGGAGTTTTATTTCCCAAAGCTTAATGGCAAAGAAGCCATTTACTTAACCGGAAACTCTTTGGGGCTGCAACCCAAAACGGCTTTGGCTGCCCTGGAGCAAGAACTGGAAGACTGGAAAAACTACGGTGTAGAAGGCCATTTTCATGGCAAAAACCCCTGGTTTCATTACCATAAATTTTTAACAGAAAAAGCCGCCAAAGTAGTTGGAGCCTTGCCCCACGAAGTAGTGGTGATGAACAACCTTACCGTAAACCTTCATTTGATGATGGTGAGTTTTTACCGCCCCACGGCCACCCGTTACAAAATAATAATGGAAGCCGGTGCTTTTCCCAGCGACCAATACGCTATGGAAAGTCAGGTGCGGTTTCATGGGTATAACCAGGAGGATGCCATTATTGAAATAGCACCCCGCGAGGGAGAATACCACCTGAGAACGGAGGATATCATTGATACCATAAATAAAAATGCCGGAGAAACGGCTTTAATCATGTTTAGCGGGGTTCAGTATTACAGCGGTCAGGCGTTTAATATGGAAGCCATTACGGCGGCAGGCCATCAGCATGGCATTACCGTTGGGTTTGATTTGGCACACGCTGCCGGAAACTTATTGTTAAAACTGCACGACTGGAACGTGGACTTTGCCGTGTGGTGCGGTTATAAATATTTAAACTCGGGACCGGGCGGAGTATCGGGTGTGTTTGTAAACGAACGGTTTGCCAATGCCCCTGAGTTGCCGCGCTTTGCGGGCTGGTGGGGCCATAAGGAAAGCGAACGCTTTTTGATGAAAAAAGGCTACATACCTGAATACGGTGCTGCGGGCTGGCAACTGAGCAATGCCCCGGTACTTACCATGGCGGTGCACAATGCCTCGCTTAGTATTTTTGAAGAAACGGGGATGGAAGCCCTTACTACTAAAAGCAAAACATTGACCGCCTATTTGCAGTATGTGCTGGAACAAAGCGGAAAAGGTTTAAAAATTATAACCCCCGAACAGCGCGGCTGTCAGCTATCCATATTAACGGATGCCAATGGCAAAGCCTTGTTTGAACACCTGCAAAAGCACGGCATTATAGCCGACTGGCGTGAACCCAATGTGATTCGCATGGCTCCCACCCCGCTTTACAATTCGTTTGAAGATGTGTGGCGAGTTGGGGAGGTTTTGAAGGGTTATTAGAATACTAAACCCAGGATAGACTTGGACGATTGATAAAATAATATAGATTTGTAAAGGATGACAAAAACCATCCTTATCTACCCAATTTTAGGTAGATAAGGATGGAAAAATCATCCCTATAACCATGTTATAGGGCATTTTATGGACAACTCCTAACTGCTGACAATTTTACGTTAATACCTTGAGTTAAGAATAACAATAATGAGATTAATCTTCCTTTTAGTTTTGCTTTTTGAAACTCTAAATTTATTCTCACAGCGAATAAAGAAACAGGAATTAAGATACATTCATTACGAAAGCAGCGGTGAAATTGGCAATGACAAAAGATTAGTGTTTAAGAAAAAAGCAATTCCAATTTCTATGTTAATTCGAACTTTCGTTGACGATTCGATATTTATTGATTCTTTTTTTATAGGGAGTTTCTCAGAAGCAAAAGGGCTTCAACATTCTGACACATTTAAATGCATCAACAATGTCTGGACTTATAAACACAACGATAGTTTTTACAATTTTTTCTCAATTGACAGTTTTAAGTTAAAAAGTAAGACTTATTGGATTCAAAAACAAAAACTGAACAATCACGATTATTTAGTTGAATTGACGCCAAAAATTATTAAAAAGCAAAACGGAATTAATGTTTATATATTTAAAATGGACAGCCACCATAAAACGGATGCGGAATTTTATTTTTCTCCTGAAATAGGCCCATTAGGGTTTTTATACTCAGAGTATCCTGGGTATAAGATATTAATTGACCCTAAATATGTAAGAAAATTAAGGTATCGAAAAGCTGGCAAATTCATTGTTTCCCAGCCGAGTCTCCCATGAGCAAAGGTTAAGCCTGGCGGGGACTCGGCGGCCTAACTTGGAGCCACCGAATCCAACTTCCCATCACAAATTCTTATTTTTGATACTCAATTGAGAAGTAATTTTAATTTTGATACTGTCTTTTGACCTCATTATAGGTAAATTGCGAATAGACTTTTAAGAATGATGAAGTATTTTGAGACTCGGTTGGGAAGTATGCATAAATAGTAACCATTCATTACCAGCCATTAGCTAAAATAAGGCAAATAGCATCGTATACTTACATTTATTTGTAAATTTGTCAAAAGATGATTGAAAATACAACTCACTATTTGATAGTTAC
>CAMDGU010000025.1 GCA_945897885.1 Chitinophaga pinensis | reverse complement strand
TTGAATTATTATGCTTCAAAGTTGCTATTACTTTAAAAATAAAATTTTACACTTTAACTTGAAATACTTACATAGTTCTCAGGTTTGTTGCAATTGGGTGCATTACAATTGGTCATATACAAATCCAAGAATATGGTAATAACCAGACTTGATTTTAAAGTTTTCATTAGGGTAATTCTATGAAAGATAAGATCATTTTATACCATCCTAATTTCACACCTTAAACGATTTTTTATTTGGTTACCGTTCAACTTTAATAATTCTCAATTAACCATTAATAATTAACCATTCTTTGTTGTTTATAGTCTCAAATTGTTGGAAGTTTGCACCATATATTTATGGAACATTTGCAAAAATCTATTGAGCAAGCTTGGGACAACCGCGAGTTATTAAACGAGTTAACCGTTCAGGCAGATATTCGAGTAGTAATAGAACTTTTAGATAAAGGAAAACTGCGTGTAGCCGAGCCAACTTCAGATGGCTGGAAGGTGAACGATTGGTTAAAGAAGGCTGTAATTTTATATTTTCCTATCCAAAAGATGGAAACCACACATGCTGGTCCAATGGAATTTCATGATAAAATGCCTTTAAAAAATCATTATTCCGAGTTAGGAATTCGCGTGGTTCCTCATGCTGTGGCTAGACATGGAGCCTATATAGCTTCGGGCGTTATTCTAATGCCAAGTTATGTAAATATTGGAGCTTACGTGGATAGCGGAACAATGGTGGATACATGGGCTACTGTAGGCAGTTGTGCTCAAATAGGAAAGCATGTTCACTTAAGTGGAGGCGTAGGCATTGGAGGGGTTTTAGAACCTGTTCAGGCGGCACCAGTAATTATTGAAGATGGTTGTTTTATTGGTTCAAGATGCATTGTTGTTGAGGGTGTAAGAGTTGGGAAAGAAGCTGTGTTAGGAGCGGGGGTTACTTTGACTTTGAGTACAAAAATTATTGATGTAACCGGTAATGAACCTAAAGAATACAGAGGGTATGTGCCTGAGCGAAGTGTGGTTATTCCAGGAACTCAAATGAAGCAATTTGCTGCCGGTGAATATGGTGTTCCATGTGCATTAATTATTGGCCAACGTAAAGCAAGTACAGATTTAAAGACTTCATTGAATGATGCATTGCGTGAACATAATGTGGCAGTGTAAAAGGATTGTGATAAAAAAATAATTTGAACCACATAGAATCATAGGAACATAGTATCTCACATAGTTTATTCTAGGTTGTTTCGAATGTCCTACTATGTTTTATGTGGTTCAAAAGGAGTGAAATAAAAATTTTAAAATTGGGAATGAACATACAGAAAATTACATGTTTCGTTTTTACTCTTCTAATTTTAAATAGTTGTCTCAGCCTTCGGCCTATTAGTGGAACTATTTCAGACAAGCAATCTGGAAAACCAGTAATAGGAGCGAAGGTTTATAATAAGTCCAAAACATACGAAACTGCGCTATCAGATTTAATAGGCCATTTCTATTTTTTAAGTCCGAGAAGTTTATTTGCTATCAGACTTTTGAAAATTATGGTTGAAAAGGAATTTTATAAATCAACCGAAGTGAAATATAGAAAATTTGAATCTGAAGAAATTAGGCTTGATTACAAATATCTTATAGCTTATAATGATTCGGATTGCGAGCCAACTATTGACACCATTGAAGGACAAAAAGTTTATAAAATTGTCAATAAAATGCCCGTATATAGAACAGGAGAAGCTGAGTTGATAAAATATATTATCGAGAATTTTAAATACCCTGAACCATTAGATAATGATCCGCAATATAAGGTTAAGGCAAGTTTTGTCATCGACACTTTTGGCAAGATTCGGAATGAATGTATTTCTAAGAGTTATATTAAAGGTACAATAACCCCAATGGAATTGGAATTTTTAAAAATGTTAGGAAAAATGCCTGATTGGCATCCCGGAGAACAAAATGGCAAAAAAGCTCCAGTAAGAATTTTTTTACCCGTTGGATTTAAACCCTTTTGAGAAAATTTCTTTTAAATAATAGAACATTGAACAAAGAATATAAAACTTTAAACATTGGCTTTGATGCCAAACGACTTTTTCTTAACAAGTCAGGACTAGGAAATTATAGCCGATGGTTGGTTAGTGGGTTAGAAAGGCAGTTTCCAGAAAATGAATATCATCTATACACTACCAATGCTTCTGATGTTCAAAAGGATTTTTCGGGAGAAAATATTAAGACACATTTACCACCTAATTTATTTAAAGGTTTTTGGCGAAGTAAAGGAATAAAGAAAGATTTATTAAAGGATGGGATACAAGTATATCATGGCTTGAGTAATGAATTACCTATTGGCATTGAAGCCACCGGAATAAAAACTGTGGTTACCATTCATGATTTAATATTCAAAATTCATCCTGAATATTATAACCCGATGGACAGAGTTATTTATGACAGAAAGTTTAAAAGCGCTTGTGAACGAGCAGATAAAATAGTAGCCATAAGTGAGCATACCAAAAGAAGTATAGTTGATTTTTATGGGGTTCCGGCTGAAAAGATTAATGTGATTTATTTAGATTCATCAGAACAATTTTATAAACCTGCTAATGTTGAAAAGATAGAAGAGGTGAAACAAAAATATGGATTAACAAAGCCTTTCTTTTTGAATGTTGGTGCAATTGGAGGAAGAAAGAATCAATTAAAATTAGTAGAGGCATTTATTGAAATAGCAGGTAAAATAGAACACGATTTACTCTTAGTTGGGAAATCGGGCAAGGATAGTGAAGCAATAGACGGTTTTATAAATAAATTCAAATTGAATACTAGGATAAAGCATTTGGAATTTGTAAATGACCAAGATTTATTCCATCTGTACCATGCAAGTTATGCTACAGTTTATCCTTCATTATATGAAGGATTTGGCATCCCCATTATAGAAAGTTTTAGGAGTGGGAAACCGGTCCTTACATCAAAGGGAAGTTCTTTGGAAGAAGTTGCTGGAGGAGGAGGATTGCTTTGTGACCCTAAAAATGTGTCTGATTTGGCTTCAAAACTTTTGCAATTAACAGAATTAAAGACTTACCAACACTTGCAAGGTCATATTTTGGAAGCTCTTAAGCCATTTAATCCCAAAGAAAGCATAAGCCGATACATGGATTTATATAGCAATTAGATGATTTTCGTTATGTTTTTATTTAAAACCATTCTAAATAAAAATAGCTAGAAAATTATTTATTAACGACACCTCAAATAATGTAAAATAGAAATATTTTTGCGACTTAATCAAACGTAGCAACAATCATAATCAAAAACACCATAAGGATGAATAAAACATTATCCGGAAAACTCAAAAAATTACTCTTTATTTCCTCAGCAATTTTACTTTTTGGCTCCGCAAATGCGGCTGCTATCAAAGAAAGTGTTTCAGGTAAGGCGGTAGACGATGCAACCATCGCCGCTGGTAAAACCCTCTTTGAAGGGAAATGTCAAAGTTGTCATGCCATTAATAACAAATTGGTAGGCCCTGCATTAAAAGATGTTCATAAGCGCAGGACTTATGATTGGTTAACCAAATGGATTAGGAACAATGAAGCTTTAAGAAAGAGCGGAGATAAAGATGCCATTGCAGTTTTTGAGGCAAACAATAAGGCTGTTATGTCAGCTTTTACAGATTTAAAGGATGACGAAGTAGCTGCATTAGTAATGTATATTGAAGATGCAAGTGCTGGAGGTGGAGTAGCAGTTCCAGTAGCAGGGGGAGCAACTGATGTTGTGGCCGCTCCTGTTGATCCGCAAGTAGTTAGCAAAGTTAATTGGGTGTTAATATTTCTATTTTTGTTGGTTGGAGTAATCCTGTTTATGATTGTTAAAATCATTGATCAGGTATCAACAATCAGGGGAAAAGATGTTATAAAATGGAACGACATTAATGCCATTATTTTCTTAATATTTATGATAGTTGGTTTCATTGTTTGTGTTTGGGAATTTTATGTACATGGTAAATTAGTTTTGCCCGAAGCAGCAACCGAGCATGGAAGGAAACTTGACCAAATGTTTGACATAACCTTATTTTTTACAGGGTTTGTATTTGTTGTTACTGAGTTTTTATTATTTTGGTTTGCATACAAATATAGAGGCCGTAAAGGAAAAAAGGCTTTTTTCTATTCTCATAATAATAAGATTGAAGCATTATGGACACTTATTCCTGCAGTGGTATTAACTGTATTGGTAATTGGTGGATTAAAAACTTGGAGAGGAATTACCAACAATCCTGAAAGAGATAAATTTAATGTTGAAGTTTTTGGATACCAATTTGGTTGGACAGCTCGCTATCCTGGTGATGATGGTAAACTTGGTAAATCTAATTGGAATTTAATTTCAAATGATAATTTACTAGGAGTTGCAATAAAAGACAGAGCAGAAAATCTTATCCCAGTATTAGAACAAGATATAAAAGACCTTGAAAAACTGAAAAAAGAGTTGCCTGAAAAATTGGAAGAACTTAAAACTACTCTGGGAGGTTTGGTTGGTGAAGAACGCAAAGTTCATTTAGATAAGATAGCTGAAATAGAAAACGGAACAGCAAAATCAGACCTTGAAAAAACGATTTCAAACCGCACAATTCAAATAAACCGAATAAAGGTTTCATTGGAAACTGAAAACGCAAAAGCATTTTATGATAACACAGGTTTAGACGATATAATTGTAAACAATGAAATTCATATACCAGTTAATAAAACTGTAACCTTTAAGTTTAGAGGAAGAGATGTCTTACATTCAGCATATATCCCCATGTTCAGAACTCAAATAAATGTAGTTCCAGGTCTCGCTACCGAAGTGGTATTTAAAGCAATTGAAACGACTAAAGATAAAAAGGAGAAATTAAAAAAACCAGACTTCGAATATTGGTTGATATGTGCGAAAATTTGTGGAGCAGCGCATTTTAATATGAAACTAAAAATTGTAGTAGATACGGAAGCCGACTATAAGAAATGGATAAGTAGCCAAGAAGGTGCATTTACAAAAAAAGCTGAAGCACCGGCTGAAGAAGTAATTAAAAAAGATACAACTCAAAAAACATTAGTTATAAATTAAAATTTAAGCATGAGCCAAACAGCAACACACAACGCAAATGCGCATGGTCATGATGATCACGGTCATCACCACAAAGAAAATTTCTTTACTAAGTATGTTTTCTCTCAAGACCATAAGATGATTTCAAAGCAATTCCTTATTACTGGTATAATAATGGGATGTTTGGGAATGATAATGTCGATATTATTCAGGTTACAGTTAGCGTGGCCTGATTCTAGTTTTCCTATTTTGGAAACTTTGTTAGGAAGCAAATGGGCACCAGGAGGTAAGTTGGATGCATCTTTTTATATGGGATTAGTTACCATTCATGGAACAATCATGGTATTTTTTGTATTGACAGCCGGATTAAGTGGAACTTTTAGTAATTTATTAATTCCATTGCAAGTAGGAGCCAGAGATATGGCTTCACCTTTTATGAATATGCTTTCATATTGGTTTTTTCTTGCATCATCTGTTGTCCTAACTATAAGTGTTTTTATTGAATCAGGACCAGCATCCGGTGGTTGGACAATATATCCTCCTCTAAGTGCATTGCCTAAAGCAATGCCTGGTTCGGGAGCTGGTATGACCCTTTGGCTTGTTGCTATGGTATTATTTATTGGTTCGGCCTTATTGGGTGGTATCAACTATATTACTACAGTATTAAATATGAGAACTAAGGGGATGTCAATGAATAGAATGCCACTTACAATTTGGGCATTCTTTTTCACAGCTATTCTTGGTTTGTTATCATTCCCCGTGTTATTGGGAGGTTCATTACTTTTGATTTTTGACAGAAGTTTTGGAACAAGTTTTTATTTAAGTGATATATTTTTAAATGGGGAAGGTGCTTTAGCCAATAGTGGTGGAAGTCCAATATTATTCCAACATTTATTTTGGTTCTTAGGTCACCCTGAGGTATATATTATCATTTTACCTGCATTGGGAATTACCTCAGAAATCATAGCAGTAAATGCTCGTAAACCAATTTTTGGTTACACAGCTATGGTTATTTCTATTATTGGTATAGCTTTCCTTTCATTCATTGTATGGGGACATCATATGTTTGTTACAGGCATGAATCCTTTGTTAGGATTAGTATTTATGGTATTTACGCTCATTATCGCTGTTCCATCAGCTGTCAAGACATTCAATTATTTGGCGACATTATGGAGAGGTAATATTCAGTTTACACCGGGTATGATGTTTGCTATAGGATTAGTTTCTTTCTTTATTAGTGGCGGTTTAACAGGTATTTTCCTTGGAAATGCTGCAATAGATATTCAATTACACGATACTTATTTTGTTGTAGCCCATTTCCATCTAGTAATGGGATGTGCTGCTATATTTGGTATGATGGCTGGTATTTACCACTGGTATCCTCGTTTGTACGGACGTACCATGAATAAAACACTTGGCTATATGCATTTTTGGTTAACCTTTATTTCAGCATACATGGTGTTTTTTCCAATGCACTTTATCGGATTGGCCGGTGTACCTCGCCGTTACTATCAATTCTCAGTTTTACCAGAGTTTGGAGTTTGGGATGATGTAAATGTTTTAATCACTATGGCAGCTATTTTAGGAGCCGCTGCTCAGTTGTTATTCCTTTATAATTTTTTCAGTAGTATTTTCTTTGGTAAAAAATCAGAACAAAATCCATGGAAGGCAAATACCTTGGAATGGACAGCACCTGTAGAAAGAATTCATGGTAACTGGCCCGGAGCTATTCCTACAGTTTACCGTTGGCCATATGATTATAGCCATCCTGATTATGAGGACGATTTTGTTCTTCAAACGGTTCCTGATAAAGGGAATGAGGAGTCTATCGCTCATAGCCAAACAGCACCGGTTACGCCAGAAAAAACAAATTCTCCAGAAGTTGTTCATTTTTCTGCTTTACTTTTAAGATGGTTAGGTTTACGTAATGCCTAAATAAGGCTTCCAGCCAAATTAATGATAAAGTCAATATCTGCACCAAATTCATTAAGTATTAAAGCCAAATTGGTTGATTACAACCAGTTACTTAAAATGCGATTAACCTTTACGGTAGTTTTATCTGCGGTATTAGGTTACCTCATTGCATTTCAAGGATTTGAACTACATGCTGTTTTGGCTTTAACCATAGGAGGTTTCTTGGTGGTAGGTTCGGCGAATGGTATTAATCAAATTATTGAGAAGGATTTTGACAGTAAAATGCTTCGTACCAATGAACGACCATTGGCCACAAATCGCATGTCGATTTTTGAAGCTTCAATTTTTTGTACTCTCTTAGGAATAACAGGTATCTACATATTAGGCACATACCTAAATCAATTAAGTGCTATTTTAGGTTTCGCATCATTGGTTTCATATGCTTTTATTTATACGCCTTTAAAGCGATATTCATCCTTTGCAGTCTTCGTCGGTGCATTCCCAGGAGCAATTCCACCATTATTAGGTTGGGTAGCGGCAAGAGGAACCATTGATATGGGAGGAATCACATTATTTGCTTTACAATTTATTTGGCAGTTTCCCCATTTTTGGGCTATTGCCTGGATATTAGATGAAGATTATAAGCGTGCCGGATACAATCTATTGCCTTCCCGTGATGGTCGTAATAAAAAATCAGCATTGTTAACGGTGTTATATACTTTAGCATTAGTTCCAATTTCAGCTGTCCCTTTTGTTATTGGAGTCTCAGGAAGCATTTCTCTTTTTATAGCTATAGTATGTGGTATATTACTTTCATTGCAAGCTTTAAAACTTTACAGAACATGTGAAACAAAGGATGCAAAGCGATTAATGTTTTATTCAATTATTTACAACCCTATAGTTTTATTAGCTTATTTTATTGATAAATTATGATTGCAGTGCAAGAATCTGATTACGAATTTGACACTATGCGTGTAAACCCTAAAAAGTTTGCCCTATGGCTTTTAATAATTGCTATGGTTATGCTTTTTGCAGGGCTAACAAGTGCTTATATTGTTAGGATGGGAGAAGGTAATTGGTACAAGTTTGATCTACCTATTCAGTTTTTATATAGCACATTCATCATTATTGCAAGTAGTTTTACAATGTGGTGGGCTTATAAATCAGCTAAGAATGATGAAATAAGTCAAGTTAAGATGGGCTTAATTGTTACATTTATATTGGCACTTGGATTCTGTTATTTACAATTTTTAGGATGGAAAGCCATGACTCAAATGGATTTGTTTTTTGCAGATGATGTTCATGGTGATAGAGTTTCAGCTTCTTTTATTTACGCTCTAACCGGTTTACATTTGGTTCATACGTTAGGGGGAGTTTTGTTTATTTTTATTCAAATAATTAGAGCTTTTACATATAATATCCATAGAAAGAAATTATTATCAACCAACATGTGCAATACTTATTGGCATTTTGTTGGTATACTTTGGGTTTATTTATATTTATTTTTTTACTTTGCACACTGAAAATAATATGTCAACAGATTCTTCAGCTACAGTTTCAACAACAAGAACATGGTCAGGCGGACGTTCGCCATTCGACGTAAGTTATGGCAAATTAATGATGTGGATTTTTCTACTATCTGATGCCTTTACATTTTCATCCCTATTGGTAGGATATGGAGCCGTAAGATTTAGCTATCCTGCTCCCGAGCCATTGGTAGAAAAGATAGCCCCTATGTCTCATGTAAGTCATGAATTTGTTGACGAAATGCAGCATATAGGTGCTTTTAGCGAAAAACACTGGCCATCTCCAGATTTGGTATTCAATCATTTTCCTTTTTTACATGGAATTCATTTACCATTAATGTTCGTTAGTTTAATGACTTTTATACTTATCTTTAGTTCTGTAACAATGGTACTTGCAGTAGAGGCGGGTCATAGGATGGACAAGAAGAAAGTTGGAGTTTATATGTTTTATACAATTTTAGGAGGGTTGGCGTTTTTAGGTTGTCAGGCTTGGGAATGGACTCAATTTATTACAGAAGGAGCAACTTTATCTCATAATCCATTTGGACCAGCTCACTTTGCTGCATTGTTTTTCATGGTTACAGGATTTCATGGGTTTCACGTTTTTAGCGGAGTGGTGCTAAATGTTATAGCATACATTAGTGCTAAAAACGGAGTTTACGAAAAACGAGGACATTATGAAATGATCGAGAAAGTTGGTTTATACTGGCATTTTGTAGATTTAGTATGGGTGTTTGTTTTCACATTCTTTTATTTGATATAACTATTTAATCTTTTTCATAAATTTTAACATTAACAATTAATTAAATATGCATACCGATAATTCTAATGAATACGTTCCTGAAACATACGTTCCGCATGTTGAGAGTCAAGGTACTAAGGAAATTTGGAGAACTTTAACAATATTAGGAATTTTAACTGTAGTGGATATAGTTCTATATTTTGCTATGCCGCTTACAGGTTTCCGCAATGTAGTTTTTATCCTTTTGGGGATAATTAAGGCTTATTATATTGTGGCTTCATTTATGCACATGAAGCATGAAAAGGTAGATCTTGCAGCTTGTATATTAGTGCCAATAATACTTGTGTTTGGTTTGATAGCTGGGCTTCTATACGAAGGCAATTTCTGGTTAGCTTCTTAATGAAGCGCTATCTTAAAATTTTAATTGTCGGAATTATTCTTCTTGGCCCCTTAGCATGGGGTTTACTTTGGAAATATAGTAAAACATCATACCACAAACTACCTATTATGGGTAGTGTTGAAATGACTGGAGATACAACTCCTTGGCGTATACCTAATTTTTCATTTATTGATCAAAATGGTGATTCAGTTACTCAAAGAGATTTTGAAGGTAAAGTTTACGTAGCAAATTTCTTTTTTGCAAATTGTCCAGATGTCTGCCCAAGAATGAATCGTAATTTACATATGGTATATGATAAGTTCAAAAAAGAACCACTTTTGAAGTTTATTTCTCATTCGGTTCATCCTGAACATGATTCGGTTCCTGTTTTGGCCGAATATGCAAGTAAACTACAAGTTGATAGCGATAAATGGCACTTTGTAACAGGGAGAAAGAAAGATATTTATACAATAGCTGAAGAAAGTTATAGAGCTGTAACAGCAGAAGGAGATAAACCTTCTAATTTTATCCATAGCGATAAACTTATTTTAGTTGATAAGGAAAAGCATATTCGTGGAATTTATGATTCTCAAGATTATAAAGAAATTTTGCGATTACAAGATGATATAATAATTGTTTTAAAAGAGTACAGTGATAAAAAGTAGCGAAAAATCGATTTTCAGAATTGTATTATCAATTTCTGTGTTAGTGTTTGTTTTAGTAATTATACTTAATAAGCGCATTATACCCGTTCCCGATAACATTCCAACATTCGCATATTTCTTGCCCAAATTAAATGCTATAATAAATGGAACTTGTTTTATTTTACTTTTGATTTCATTCTACTTTGTAAAGCAGAAACAGTACAATATTCATAAAAGGATTAATATAACGGCATTTTTCCTGTCGGCATTATTTCTTATTTCATATGTTACTTATCATTATCTTGTTCCTGAAACAAAATACGGCGGAGATGGATTAATGAAAAATATTTACTATTTCATTTTAGTAACTCATATTATTCTTGCTGCCCTGGTTTTACCATTAATTCTTCTTTCATTTTATTATGGCTTAAATGACAATAGAGTTAAACATAAAAAAATAGTTAAGTGGAGCTTTCCAATTTGGGTATATGTAACTTTTACAGGTGTTCTAGTTTATCTATTGCTTTCTCCTTATTATAACTTTCCTATATAGTTGTGAAAATTTTAATACAACGGTTACTTCAATTTATACTTGGATTTAAAAATTATTTGTTTGTTTTTTCTTTGTTCAAAATAAAAACTCTGAAATGGGATGAGAGTGAAAAGGATTTCTTCTATTTTTTGAAATTAATTCCAGAAAATTCCAATGTTCTTGATTTGGGTGCCAATATCGGAATAATGACTTATCACCTCAGTAAAAGAGTAGGAAAGGGTAATGTGTTTGCCTTTGAACCCATTCCTTGGAATGCTAAAACTTTGCGAAAAGTAATTAAATATCATCATTTGGAAAATGTAAAACTCCAAGAGGTGGCTTTGGGTAATAATTCTGAACCTTTAAGAATGGTTGTCCCTATAGTGAATGGTGTTAAAAAGCAGGGATTAAGTCATGTTATTTCTCCTGATATAACAGAGTTTAATGAAGGAACTATTTTTCAAGTAGAGCAGCTCACTCTTGACACCCTGATGAATGAATTTCCAGATTCTATCTCAGCAATAAAAATAGATGTTGAAAATTTTGAGTATCCTGTTTTTAAAGGTGCTGAAAAATTGATAAACAGATACAGACCTTTTATTTATTGTGAACTTTGGGATAATCAAAATCGATATAATTGCTTTGATTTTTTTAAATCTAATAATTATGACATAATGGTAGTGAGTAACCAAAACCTTGTTACCTTTGTTCCAAGTTTGCATCTCACGCAAAATTTTATATTTATACCTAAAAATTCATATCATGCGTAAAGCCATAATAGTTTTATTTTTTTTAATAACAATTTTTGTTTTTATTCCGACAGCACACGCCCAATGCCCAATGTGTAAAACTGCTGTAGAAAGTGCCATGAAGGATAAAAATAATATGAAAGGGAGAGGTTTAAATAAGGGAATTCTTTATCTTTTGAGTATGCCATATTTGGCATTAGGAATAGTTGGAGTTGTGTGGTATAGGAATAGTAAGAAGAAACAAATTATTTAAAATAGTATGACATCCCGTAAAGGTTTTATAGGTTCTTTGATTACGGGATGCTGCCCAAAATGTCGCACCGGTAAAGTTTTTACACACCCATTTTATAATTTTGGTAAATTTAGTTCGGTTCATTTGCACTGCCCGGCATGCGGCATTAAGTTCGAAACTGAGCCTGGATTTTTTTGGGGAGCTATGTATTTTTCATATGCCCTTAATGTGGCAGTAGCCATAGTCACAATTTTTACCCTTATGGTTTTTTTTAATGACCCTGAATATTGGGTTTATGTTACTGTTATAGTTCCTCTAATATTAATTCTTAATATACCAATGGTTAGGTTTTCAAGACTATTGTTCATGTATGTGGCAGCGCCTTACAGAAAGTACAATCCTAATTCAATTGTAAATAGATAGCAGATTAATTGGTTTTTTATTATAAACGGTTATTAAACTAGTTTATCTAATGGTAATAATTGCTAGTTCCTTTTGATTGTTTTTTCAAACAATGGAAATAAATATTATATGAATTATTATTTCAATTTATAAATCCAAAGGTTTTTAGTTTCAGAAATAACAGGATAATCAGGTAGCGTTGAAAATTCTCTTTTTACCACTACCAAATAGTTATAGTTTCTATTAATTAAAAAATTCATATAGCTTGTATCCAAGGTTTGTTCTTGAGATAATCCCCAACCTTTGCGATGAGCAAAATACATATACTGTGGTCCGGTATTTCCAGCTAAAGCTATTTTTTCTTTTAACGGAACATAAGTATTAATTTCTTCTTCTAAAGAAAGTTTAAATATTTCAGAACTTTTAATGAAAAAGTCATGATGCTGGTTGGCTATGGATTCGATGGCTATAAAGACTAAAAGCCATGGATAAATTTTGTTTGGAAGATAGGTTAATCCAATACCAGCAATAAGTGCCATCACAGGAACAAACGGAATAATGTAATAGCTGTGCAAAGGAAACACATTACCGGTTTTTAGAGCAAATGCTATAAATACAGGAAGTGTAACTCCTAAAACCCCAAGTGGGATTTTTAAACCATTTTTAAAACTTATAAAAACTCCAAATATAAAAACTGCAAAAGCTATGAAACTTTGAAAGGCCGAAAAATAGAACTGTTCTAATGATTTATCCCAATAGGGTCGAGATTCTTGTATTCCTTCTGAAAGGGTTCTAGGGAAAAATAATTGATACCCCCAGGTTTTAAATAAATAATCGCCCCAAACAAAATACCACCAATAGGCCAACGAGCAGACAGCCAATGACACCGTAATCATTGAAATTTTTGGAAGAAAACGATTGGTGTTATGAAGAATTGGCAAAGCCAAAATACTAAAGGCAAATATGGCCGGCAGTTTGGCCAATACAGCTAATACAGCCAAAATTCCATATACCGCCAAGTGCCACCTGTTTTTTAGCTTAAAAAACATAAATGCATGGTAAATGGCAATAAGCATAAGCGACATGCTAAAAACATCGGGCATGCTTTTGCGGCTAAAACCAAACCAAATAGAAACAGTTAGTAAAAACGTGGCGTTAAATGCTATGGACTCTGAAAAGAAAGTTTTTAAAAGCTTATAAAAATACCAGGCTGCTATGGTAGAAAGAATAAGGTTAATAAGCCTGCCATACCAATGAGCATAACCAAATGGGATGGAAATTAAGTATACGGCGAAATTAAACACAGGAAACTCCGATGCTATAATTCCTTCCTCGTGTCGGCCGCCATTATCTACTAAAGGATACATGGGATTTGGACTGGTTTCATAAAGATTGCGGCTTATCATATTGGTAAGGCATTGCCGCCAATCGTGGCCCCTTTCTAGTGGTGCATTGGTAATACCAATCAAACGGATTACAAAAAAGAATCCCAGCCAAAATTTTATGGATTTTAAATGAGGCAATAATTTGGTAAGTATTTGAGAATTGGAATGCTGCAAACTTAAGTTTCAAATTTAGCAGCTTTTTATAAGCTTTTTTTAGTCTTTTAAACAGTTTTGTTTATAATCTCCTTTGGTTTTTTAACTTCAAAAAAAATGTCCAAATCATTACGATTTAGGATTTTTATTAACAAAAAAACTCAACTCTTATCAGGAGTTGAGTTTTTTTGTTAAAAGCTTTAAAATTTTAGTATCCGAAAATTTCCTCTAAGGTTAGTTCCTTTACTTTTCCAAATTTTTCAAGGTCACTCATTTTTACCTTTTCTTTATTAGCTATCAGGAAATAAGCATAAGGCTTTTTACTGTAACAAGAATTATGAAAAGTTTCCAAATCCTTATAAGTAATTTTATCAAGGTTTTGATAAATGGCTTTTGATGGGTCTTCTTTATAGCCCCATTTCACTGCATTGTCAAAGGCAAACAAAATATCGGAACCAACGGTGCGGTTACTTTCCAATTGGCTTTTTATCGACGCCTTGCAATTAGTCAATAAAATATCCGATTGTGGAAGTTTGTCTAATAATTCATTCATAGCAGGTATTGCTTCCGGCAATTTATCAGCCTGAGCTCCAATATATGCAGTTATCCCATCGTATTCACCTGGCTCATTTCCTTGGGTATAGTATGAATACGTGCTGTAAGCCAAGGCTTTGCTTTCGCGGATGGTTTGAAAAACTAAACTGCTCATTCCTCCACCAAAATATTCATTAAATAGAGTTATTAACGCGTCTTTGCTGTGGTCAACTTTATCCAAACGACGGTACCATGAAATTTCAGCTTGTACCATGTCATAATTGGTGAAATATACTTCATTGCTGGTAATATCGCGTTTAGTAAATTCCTTAGCTTTTGGCAACGACAATTTAGAAGTAACGCTATTGTGTTTTAAATCTAAAACAGTTTTAACCACTTTGCTGTCTTCGGGACCATAATAAAATACTTTATGAGGATATTTAACTAAATTATGAATGTAGGTACAAAGTTCTTCAGCTTGTAAATTGTTAAGTTCATTTTCGCTTAACATATATTTAAAGGGATTATCAAAACCATAAATAGCATAATTGCGAAGTGCCGAATTTAAAATAGTGCTTTTGTTTAGCTTGCTGTCTTTTCTGTTTTTTAATGTACGGCCAACCAAGTTTTTTAAGGCCGCTTCATCCGGTTTGGCATCAGCTAATAATTCTTCAAACAAGGCTAATGATTTTTCAAAATTTTCTGTTAGGCCACTTAAATAAACATACGATTGCTTATTGTTTACCGATACACCAAAATCGCAAGCTAATTTATAAAACTCGGTAGCTATTTGGTCTGCACTGTATTTTGAAGTACCTAAATACGGTAAATAATTTACAGCAAATGCTAATTTAAGGTCATTGTATTTACCGGCATCTAACACATAGTAAAGAGAAAAAATTTGGTTAGTTTCATTTTTCACTAGGTAACCATTAACCCCATTTTTTAAAGCAATTTTTTCAATATCTTTATTATAATCAACATAGGTTGGTGTAAGTTTTTGAGATTCAGTTTTTAAAATAGTTTCAACAAATGGTGATGCAGCGTCGCGGTTTACTTCAACTTTGGTTATTTGGGGTTTCTCAATTTTTTGAATAGTGCTGTCTTTTCCTTTGTGTTTATTACAAATAACATAATCGTTTGTATAAAATCTGTTTACAAAATCAATAATTTCCTGTTTTGTAAAACTTAGCATCAAATCATTTTCCGTTAAACCTCTAGAATAGTCAACACCTAACGTATAATAATTTAATAGTGTATAGGCTCTGCCGCTGTTTTCATCAAATTGGCGCATTTGAGATACTTTATTGTTAGCTACAATACTTTTTACCATTTCAAAATCAAAGTCCCCCTTTCTTATTTTGTCTAATTCAGCTAACAAAAGATCACGAACTTCTTCTAATGATTGGCCTTCTTTAGCTTTACCTGTAAACATGTGAACGCTATAATCTTGCATTATGTTAGGACTTGAAGAAGCTCCAAGGACTTTCTGAGATTTAACTAAATTCAGGTCAATTAATCCGGCACTGCTATTGCTTAATAGTAAATCGGTAAGTGTTAGCAATGCTGATTCACGACTTCCTGCTCCTGGTAAACGGTATCCAATATAGACATATTCAGCATCCGGGCCATATACATCTACCACCTTAGGAGCGGTATTAGCCACTTCTTGTTTGAAGGTGTATTGAGGAACAGCTTTTGGTGTCATGTAACTGAATTTGTTGGCTATTTCTGAAATTAATTTATCAGGGTCAAAATCACCTGACATGATGATAGCCATATTATTTGGAACATAATATGTTTTGTAATAGTTTCTTATTTTTTCAAGTGAAGGGTTTTTCAAATGTTCAACAGTACCAATGGTAGTTTGTAAGCCGTAATTATGTTCACGGAATAGATTTTCATAAAGGGCATAGAACATTTTGCGACCATCGTTATCAAGAGTTCTGTTTTTTTCTTCATATACAGCTTCTAATTCTGTATGAAAAAGACGTAGTACAGGATTTCTGAATCTTTCAGCTTCAATGTTCAACCATTTGCTTACTTCATTGCTGGGTATATCATTGACATAAACCGTTTGTTCAAAACTGGTAAAGGCATTTGTTCCTGTGGCACCAATACTTTGAACCAATTTGTCATATTCATTTGCAATTGCATATTTGGCGGCTTCACCTGAAACCTTATCTATTTCACGATAAATTTCTTTGCGCTTGGCTTCATCTTTTTCATGATTATATTTTTCATATAACGCATCTATTTGATCCAAGTATACTTTTTCCTTGGCAAAATCAAGGGTACCATATTTATCAGTTCCTTTAAAAAGCAAATGTTCTAAATAATGGGCCAAACCTGTATTGTCAGCAGGGTCGCTCTTGCTCCCGGCTTTTGTAGCTATCAGGGTTTGGATTCTTGGGGTAGTTTTATTCGGAGATAGAATTACCGTTAATCCATTTTTGAGGGTGTACCAACGACTTTTTAATGGATCATTTTTATAAGTTTTGTAAAAATAGCCATCAGGTGATGTGTGGGATTCTACCAAACTGCGGTCTCGAATTTGGCTAACTTGAGCAAAGGAAGCAAACGAACCTATGCAAACGATGAGTAATAATAATTTTTTCATTATTTAGTTGTAAGTATAAAATACGAAATTAAGGTTTTCTGTAAAGCGATAAAATACGCTTAAAGATTAATTTTCATCCCTAATCGAACAACTGCATTGTAGTAATGCTCGTTGATATGGTATTCTTTATTAAAAATATTGGTCAATCCAACTTTGAGTTGTGGATTAGCATAAAGCTGAATGGTATTGGTGATGTATTTACTGTAGATAATTCCCGCAATGGCATTGCTACCATATTTTTGGAAAATAGATGGATGAGAACCCGATATTAAATAGTAGCCATTATTTTCAAAATTATAAACCATTGCGGTTACAAAATCCAGCTTTGTAAGTGAAGCACCTGCCTGCAACTCTAGGTCAGTTAGTTCATTAACTGATTTTATTTTATAATTAATTATTAAGGGTATTTCAAAATAAGAAAAATTATTGGCAAACCTCACATTGTCCTCATTTCCAGTTCCATCAGGTGCTTCAAAATCAGGAGAGCCTTCAAAAAAGGAGTTATCTGCAACAAGAGTTGGGTTATTGGTTTCGAGTGATTTTTCCTTAACCATTATAGATTCTCCGGTATTAAAATAAATTAAACCTGACTGAAAGCTAAGCGTAGAATTAACACGGTAAAAAAAATCAAGAGCCAGGGAATATTTCATCAAAGCCTTGTCAAGTTTATTTCTTTCTTTTTTAGTTTGATAAAACCCAAACTGGGTATTCCCTACCTGTCGGGTACTAATTTCATCAACATTAGTATATTTAATCTGGCGATAAGAAACCCCGGGAGAGAGGCTTATGCCAACTGACCATTTACTAAATTTTGCTTCTTTAACTGTTGGTAAAATACCGTTTTGGCTTAATTGCTTTGATTTAAAAGATTCAATAATATTTGGGAATAAATTGCCCGAACTTAGTAAACTTGGTATTTCAATAATTGAATGTTTTTCCTTTTTATTTTCACTATCACCATCATTGCCAGCTCCAGATTGGGAAGGTTTAATGGGTAAAAGAGTTGGCTGATTTTGAAGAAATGAGGCTGCTTTTATTAAGGCTTCCGAATTATCTGGATCAATTATATCTTGTTCAAAAAAAGGTTTTGAATATTCGGATATCGATTCTCTGTGAATTACTTTAGATTCTGTCTCTTCAGAAAATAATTTTGAAAGAGAGTAATTAATATTGAAAATATCAAAACCGGTAGTTTTGGAAAATAACTGAAGACCAATAATAAGAATACCGAAACTTGCCAATACTGCAAATACTTGTGAAACTACTTTCACTTTCTTTGATATATTTTCTCGTTCGAATCTGCTCATTACGTTTTATCAGGTAATTATTTTTCTATCTTAATCTAAGGTGATTCTTAATACCCAATTTTATTTCAAAACAAAAATATCAAAAACCCCCAATAATCCAATTTTATATTTAGGCTATTTACTTAAATATTGCAGTTACTTGGCATACGCCTTACAATAACGTTCCAGTTGCAATGAAATTATATCCCAGCTAAATTTTTGTTTAGCCACCAAATTACCTTTTATTCCCGTTTGCTCGCGCAACGATTCTGATTCCAATAGTTCTATAACCTTGTTGGCAAATCCAATTGGATTAGTTTCTAAAAAAACCCCTTCACCATTTTTAATTTCCAAACCTTCAAACCCTATATTTCCACTTACTACAGGTATTCCCATAGCCATTGCCTCCAAAACTTTATTTTGAGTTCCTGCTCCAAATCGCAAGGGGGAAACTACGATGGAAGCTTCTTGGTACATTATTTTTAGATCGGGGATAAATCCGGTTATCTCAATATTTTTAGCTTTTAATTCTAAAACTTGCTTTACAGGTCTTTGGCCTGCTATTACAAATTTTACGTTAGAAAATTTGGATGAAATGGTCGGGAAAATTTCTCTCACAAAGTACCCAACGGCATCAACATTGGGGGCATAATCCATATTGCCAGTAAAAAGCAACGTTGAGTTATTGGAATAATCATGACCTTCCGATTTAAAGGTATCTAAATCTACACCGTTCCTAAGTAAATCAATGTTTGAAGAACCATGTTCATTCTGCATATAATTCAAATCCTCACGCGAACACACCAATCCTAAATTGAAATTTTTAACAATTTGCCCTTCAAACTTATAAAGCCTTTTAAATTCTATTTTTTCAAAAAATCGTTTAATGAAATTTTGCTGATTCTCGATCCGTCGTTTCCAATACAATGAAAAAGCATCCGGTAAATCCAAAATTTTTGGCATTTTAATTTCAGAAGTAAACTGAGCCATTCTTAAATGTTGGGTGTGTATGATGTCAATTTCATTTTTGCCTAAAAAATCCTGAACAAGGTTGTTCATTTTGTTGCTTTTGAAATAAGCTACCTGAAAAGGAATATTTGAGAAAATGGCTAGGAGACAATTTAAATACGATTGCCATTTGGGCAAACTTATGATATGAACTTTCTTAAATAATTTTCCTAACTCTTCACCGTAATTATAATCTTCTTTAGATTCGGCAAAGGTGATTAGGTAAAGTTCATTGTTCACAGAAAGCCGTTTGGTAAGGTTATAAATTTTTAGTTTGTCGCCTCTAAAAGGCGGGTAAGGAACCCGATTGGCCACAAACAAAATTTTCATAATTTGAGTGGCAAAGTTAGGAAAAAAGGAGGAGAGAGTTAAGATGTTTTTTTATCCTTTTTCCTCTAATCTTTCATCGCTATGTTTAGCAAATCGTCCTTTGCTTCTGTCATGAACTTGGTCATACTTTGGCCATGGCCATCCACCAAACTGGGTTTTATGATAATCTTCAAAAGCTTGATTTATTTCCTCTTTAGTGTTCATCACAAATGGACCGTATTGCATTACCGGTTCACTGATTGGTTTGCCTTGTAATAATAAAATACTCACATTATCACTTTGGGTTTCAATGGTTATGTCCATATCAGCTTCCACTTCTACCGCACAATAATTTGTTACGGTTTGGTTTGCCACTTTCAAGCTATTTCCTTCATAAAAATACAAATTTCTGTTTATGCCTGCTGAAGCTTTTGGTAACGTCCATTTGCTATTCGGTTTCATTTTAATATTCCACACAACCACCTCATTGGCCGGGTCGGCTGCCCATGAATTGGGTGGGGGAGTTGGAGCAATTTTATCACCTAGTTTTCCGGCTATTACTTCTACATCAATAGTTTTTTCTTCATTGGTGTATCTTGGAATACTTTCGCTCCAAAGCATTTTAAAATGGGCATCTACCATTTTATTTTTTTTGGGTAGGTTTAGCCAAATCTGAAACAACTCCATGGTATTTTCTTTGTCTTGATTCAATAAAGGAAACATTTCTGAATGTTGAACACCTTTACCTGCTGTCATCCATTGCACATCACCATCACCATAGCGACCGGCAGCTCCTAATGAATCAGCATGATCTACCAAGCCTTTTCTTACCACAGTTATTGTTTCAAACCCACGGTGTGGATGGCCGGGAAAACCAGGAACCGTTTTGCCATGATACATTCTAAAACCATCTTTAATGATAAAATCATCGCCCATATGGCGGCCTGATAAATACGATTTGTCAGGTCCCATTCCTTCATTTCCTTTTGGAAAATAATCTTCGTGATGAACACAAAATAAAAATGGGTCGGCAGTTTCCCATTGAAAACCCAGTGGTTTAATGCTTTTTATTGGTTCTTTCATTGGCTCAGGTTCTATTTCTTTTTTTAAACTTTTTACAACCCCATTTAATGGCATGGTTATTAATGAGGTAATGCCCAATGATAATTTGGTTACAAAATTTCGTCTTGGATATTTTTCGGTCATATCTTTTCAAAAATACTATAACACTTTCAATAAAGGAATGTTTTCAATTTTGGATGTCAAAATGGGCATTGTGAAAAGATGTATTCATGTTTACTTTATCGAACGGATTTACCCTATATTAATCTTATTTTTGCACCTCTAAAAAAGCAACCTCATCAGGTTAATAATGAAAACAAAATTAGATACTATTGAATCCGCTATTGAGGATATAAAAAACGGGAAATTAGTAATTGTAGTGGATGATGAAAATCGCGAAAATGAAGGTGATTTTTTAACAGCTGCAAGCAATGTTACTCCCGAAATGATCAACTTTATGGCTCGCGAAGGCCGTGGTTTAATTTGTGTGCCTCTATCCGAAGAACGTTGCAAAGCTTTGGGTTTAGAACTTATGGTAACCAATAATACCGATGTTCTTCGCACAGCATTTACTGTTTCTGTTGATTTATTGGGTCACGGTTGCACTACAGGAATATCAGCTCATGATAGGTCAAAAACGGTTCAGGCTCTGGTAAATTCAGATACAAAACCAGATGATTTGGGAAGACCCGGTCATATTTTTCCATTGATAGCTCGTTCGGAAGGTGTGCTTCGCAGAGCCGGACACACAGAAGCAGCTATTGACCTTGCTCGTTTGGCGGGCTTCCCTCCGGTGGGTTGTATTGTTGAAATTTTAAACGAAGATGGCACCATGGCAAGACTTCCTGATTTATTTAAAGTGGCACAAAAGTTTGATCTTAAAATTATTTCTATTGAGCAATTAATTAAATACAGGCTTGAACAAGAAAGTCTTATAAAACGAATTATTAGTGTGGATTTGCCTACTGAACATGGTGATTTTGATTTGGTAGCTTATAAGCAAATTAATACCGACCAAGAGCATATTGCATTGGTTAAGGGAACATGGGATATTGGTGAATCTGTATTAACCAGAGTTCATTCGTCTTGCATTACCGGTGATATATTTGGAAGTTGCCGCTGCGATTGTGGTCCGCAATTAAGTGCCTCCATGGATATGATAGAAAAGGAGGGGAAAGGAGTAATAGTATATATGAATCAGGAGGGTAGAGGAATTGGATTGATTAATAAATTAAAAGCCTACAAATTACAGGAGCAAGGATTGGATACGGTAGAGGCCAACTTGCAATTGGGTTTTAAAATGGATCAAAGGGATTATGGGGTTGGGGCACAAATATTGCGCGATTTAGGGGTCAAAAAAATGAGATTGATGAGTAATAATCCTCAAAAAAGAACAGGTTTGGTTGGGTACGGATTAGAAATAGTTGAAAACGTTCCAATCCAGATAAAGGCGAATAAGCACAATAAAAAATATTTGGACACCAAACGCGATAAAATGGGGCATGACCTTTAAGTCTAACGATAAATAATTTAGTAATTTTTAATAAAGAATGATTTCATTAAGTAATTTCTCCTTTGAATTTGGGGGACGATACCTATACAAAGATGCCGATTGGCACATAAAACCGAAGGAACGAATAGGTCTGGTTGGGAAAAACGGAACAGGTAAAAGTACCTTGTTGCGCGTTTTGACAGGCGAATATCAATTGCGTGAAGGAGATATTAGCAAACTTAAAAGTTTAACAATTGGATTTTTAAATCAGGATTTACTCTCCTTCTCAAGTGATGAACCTATTGTGAATGTTGCTATGCAAGCTTTTGAAAGGCAATTGTTTTTGGAAGGTGAAATTGAAAAGCTTTTAAAAATTGTAGAAACTGATTATTCCGAAGAAAACCTTCATAGATTAGGTGAAATGCAAGAGGAATTTTTGCATAGCGACGGGTATGATATTCGATACAAAACAGAGGCAATTTTAGAAGGCTTAGGATTTAATACATCGGATTTGAAACGCCCCTTATCTGAGTTTTCAGGAGGTTGGAGAATGAGGGTAATGCTGGCCAAAATGCTTTTGATGAAGCCTCAATTACTGATGCTGGATGAGCCTACCAATCACTTGGATTTACCTAGTATTGAATGGTTAGAAACCTATCTTACAAGCTATGAAGGAACGGTTATAATTGTATCTCACGATAGATACTTCCTAAATAGAATGGTTACTAAAATTGTTGAAATTGCTAATCAAAAGGTATATCAATATACCGGAAATTTTGAAGAGTATTTGGAACAAAAAGTAGAACGAGATGATTTGCAAACTCGTCAATACGAAAACCAACAAGATTATATTCGCCAACAGGAAAGATTTATAACCCGATTTAAGGCGAAAGCCAGCAAATCCACCTTGGTTCAAAGCCGTGTAAAAATGCTTGATAAATTGGATTTGGTAGAAGCGGTTGTTCAAGATAATTCTAAAATTAATGTTAGATTCAATATTTTAAAAGCACCTGGCAAAGTAATATGTGAATTAAAAAATATCAGCAAATCATACGGACCAATAGAAATAGTAAAAAATGCAAGTGCATTGCTTGATAGAGGCGATAGAATAGCTTTGATTGGCGCCAATGGTAAGGGAAAGAGTACATTGTTGCGAATAATTGCCGGAACCGAAAATCATGAAGGAGAAAGAATAATGGGATATAATCTTATTCAGTCGTTTTATGCTCAGCATCAGTTGGAAAGTTTAAATCTGGAAAATGATATTTTGCAGGAATTGGCAAGTTTTGCTACCAACAAAACCGATGGTGATTTAAGAGGACTGTTGGGGGGATTCTTATTTCAAGGTGATGATGTTTTTAAGAAAATTAAAGTGTTGAGTGGTGGCGAAAAAGCGAGGGTTTCTTTGGCGAAAATGGTAACTACAGGGGCTAATTTTCTGGTTTTGGATGAGCCTACCAATCACTTGGATATGCAGAGTATTGATATATTAATTGATGTATTTAATAACTATGCAGGGAGTTTTATTGTGGTAAGCCATGATCGACATTTCGTGAGCCAAATAGCGAACAAAATTTGGTGGATTGAAGATAATCAGATTAAAGAATATCCGGGAACATATGCCGAGTTTGAGCCATGGAACCAACAACGACTTAAAAATAAACCTTCGGCAAATGCAATTAAAGAAGCGGTTACTGTTCATGTGAAACCCAAAGCTGAAAATTTACCCCACAGAGATACCTTAGTAAAAGCTTTAAAAAAGCAAATTGACGGATTGGATATTGAAATTGCAGCTCTTAAAAAGCAGATTGACAACAACGAAGCCGAGATGACCAAAGAATCCGTATATACCAATGCCATGGAGCTTAAAACAATCTCACAAACCCTTGGCAAACTTAAACATGAACTGGTAGATAAAGAACAGGAATATGAAACGGCTTTTGAGGAGTTGATGGGGCTGGAATGAGAAATATTAAATTAAGATTTATAAAATTAAGTTAACCCAAAATTTATTACAATAAATAATTTTTCATGCCCAAATCCATCCTTCACAAAGCCAACACCCGCGGCCATGCTAATCATGGTTGGTTAGATGCCCGTCACACGTTTAGTTTTGCAGGATATTATGATCCTGAACGGGTTCATTTTGGTGTTTTACGGGTTTTAAATGATGATAGAGTAGAAGCCGGAATGGGTTTTGGAACTCATCCCCATGATAACATGGAGATTATTACTATTCCATTGGCAGGAGAACTAAGGCATCGTGACAGTATGGGAAATACAGCCGTAATACATGCCGGTGAAATACAGGTAATGAGTGCAGGAACGGGTATTCAGCACAGCGAGTTTAATAGCAGTGCAGATACCACTTTAAATTTATTACAGATATGGTTGTTTCCCAATAAAGGAAATGTGACTCCACGGTATGACCAACAATTACTAAATGTGGCTGACAGACACAACAAATTGCAACAAATACTTTCACCTAACTCTGATGATGAAGGTGTTTGGATACATCAAGATGCCTGGTTTCATCTAGGTAAATTTGATAAAGATGTAGCTACCAACTATACCCTTAAACTTAAAGGAAACGGGGTTTATGCTTTTTTAATAAGTGGCGATTTAACCATTAATGGACAATTATTAAATACCCGCGACGGTTTAGGAATTTGGGATACCGATATTTTACACCTTAAAGCTGAAAGTCCTGATACCGAAGTTTTATTAATGGAAGTGCCGATGAATCTGGAGTAAAAGCTTTAAAAAATTAACTTTATTCAGGAAAATTTAAAGCATTTATTTCTTTATGCGTGCCGTCGCAAAAAGGAGGCGTTTTGGTTTGCTTACAAGTGCAATAAGAACGGAGTCTTTTTTCTGTTATTTCAAATTGTAAAGGAACACAATCTTTATGAGAGCTATCGCAAATTACCAATTCAAAATTATCGGCACAACTGCACCAGTAGTAAATTCCGGGTTCAAGTTCTAATTTTAATGATTTAAAAAGTATAGGTTCGTTTTGCATGGGTTATTTTTCTTATTGTTAATTATAGGTTGGTGTCTTCACGAACCGAAAAGGTTTAATATTTCATTTTGTTCGGTGAAGACACCGACCAGCAATGTTAACTCTTTTCTAGGCGCTTAACACCTTCTTTGGCCAGTTCAAAGTTAGGGTTTAATTGCAGGCAACGTTTATAAAAAGTTAAAGCTTCTTCATTTTTCCCTTCCGCCTCTTTACTAAGACCAATCATATAAACAGGTTTTTCAAATTCATCATTTGCCTTTGCCGACATTTCAAAATGCTTAATAGCCAACGGCCAATTTTTTTGGGTAAAATAAATATACCCGGCATTGTAATAAGCCAGCGTGTGAAACGGATTGATAGTAATTGTTTTTTGATAATCAAATAAGGCCTTGGCGTAGTTTCCACCCAATTGATAAAAATAACCACGAGCATACCAGGCTTCTTCAATGCCTTCATTGGTATTAATGGCCGCATCCAAATATCTCAAGGCTTCCGCATTTTTTTGTTGGGTAAAAATTTGCCCTAATTGCAAATAGGAATCATAATCTCCGGCATCAATTTGTATGGCTCGTTTATAAAATTCAATAGCCTTAACGGTATCTTGGGTTTCTTTAAAGGCTTGAGCAATAAAAAAATAAACTTTAGGATAGCTTTCATCTATTTTTAAAGCTTCGTTCAAATACCGTTTTGCCTCGTCATACTTTTTTACAAACAGAAAAAACTGGCCGGTTTTAAATAATACTTCGGCATCGTTTGGATTAGCCGCCACCGCTTTAAGATAGGTTTCTTTGGCTTTGTAAGTTTGGTTGTCGCCAAAGTAAGCATCGGCCAATTTGGTTTGGTAAATCCCTTTTTCAGGATTCATTTTTATGGCTTTTTCCAAATCGGCAATGGCCAATTTGTAATTTTTATCATTGCTGATTAATCCCATAGCTCGTTCGGCATAGTAGTCATCACGCTTGGGGTCGTCCATTATTTTTTGCGACCAGGCTCTTACTTCGGCACTCAAGGTGGTGTCGTGAGCCATCTGATAATTCTTGTTATTTTTATTGCAGGAAGGTAACACACTAAGTATCACCGCCAATATTATTAAGCTTTTCACTAATCGCCCAATCATTTTTTATTTTAAATTTGAAAGCAAATTAGACACACTTTTTTAAACCACCAAACTTTAAACCATGCCATTTTACCACCGACTTGGAAATATTCCACCAAAACGCCACACACAGTTTCGCAAAGCTGATGGAAACCTATATGCTGAAGAACTTGTAAGTACCCTCGGTTTTTCGAGTGTATATTCCTTAGTTTACCATTGTCATCCACCTACATTGGTTAAGGATATTGGTGAAGCCTGGAATGTAGAACCTGAATATGTTTTGAAGAAAAACATGCAAAACCGGAGTTTTATTACGTTTAAAACCAGGCCCGAAGCCGACTATTTAAAAAGCCGTTTTGTGCTAATGGGTAATCAGGATTTAACGGTGTCATCGGCAGCTCCAACCCAAAGTACCACTGATTATTTTGTAAAAAATGCCGATGCTGACGAAGTTATTTTTGTGCATGAAGGCAGTGGAAAATTGCTAACGGTTTATGGTGAAATTAACTTTGAGTATGGCGATTACTTGGTTATTCCTCGCGGGACAATTTATAAGATACATTTTGATACTCCCAATAACCGATTATTTATAACCGAATCGTTTTCACCCATTGTTACCCCAAAGCGTTATCGCAATGAATTTGGGCAATTATTGGAACATTCACCATTTTGTGAACGGGATATAAAATTACCTCAAAATTTGCAAACCCATGATGAGCAAGGGGATTTTAAAGTAATGATAAAAAAACAAAACATGATTTATCCTTACACTTATGCCACGCATCCATTTGATGCTATTGGTTGGGATGGGTTTGTATATCCTTATGGTTTTTCTATTCATAATTATGAACCTATAACTGGAAGATTGCACATGCCACCGCCCATTCACCAAACTTTTGAAGGCCATAATTTTGTGATTTGCTCCTTCGTTCCAAGGCTTTATGATTACCATCCTTTGTCGGTTCCTGCACCTTACAACCATAGCAATGTGGATAGCGACGAGGTTTTATATTATGTAGACGGTGATTTTATGAGCCGCAAGCATGTGGAACGGGGAATGATTTCGTTGCATCCCAAAGGTATTCCGCATGGCCCACATCCGGGAACAGTGGAAAAAAGTTTAGGGGCTAAAGAAACGAAAGAATTAGCAGTAATGATTGATCCGTTTTATCCGTTACAACTTACACAGGCTGCCTTAGATATGGAGGATAAAGGCTATTGGAAAAGTTGGGTGGAGTGATGAATTAGGAATTGAAGTTGGCATATTTTTTAATTTTCCATTCCAAAGATATACAATGCTTTTTCAATTTTCTTATTTTTCAATGGAGGCATAAGTAACCTTCCAATATAATAAACAGGAATACTGCAAACACACAACGCTGTACCTAGATTATCATCATTGTTATTCATATTCCCTATTAATTGGATACCAGTTGCAAATACAACTACACTCAAAGCATAAATCGAGTATTCAACACAACTTAAAGCCTTATGTTGTCTAAGTATTTTCATGCTTTTTGGGTTATTTGCTAAATCTATTTTAAGATTTGGATAGCTTGCCCTTTTTAATTTTTCTATTCCATTATTGTACAGTAAATATTCATGGGATTGAGAAAGATAGGTTGAGTTTTTTGTGTTACCTGTTCCGTTATAATACCCTTGACTACTGGGATTGCTGGTTATTGTAATGCTATATAAATTAATTTTTCCATATGGTATTGCTGGCATGAAATATGATTCGTTACCTTTTCTTAAATGACGAGTATTTGCATAAAAGTTAACACTAGTTTTGTAAAATTCTACACTATCAAAATGGTATTTTATTCCATCTGCTATGACAAATGGACTAAAGCAATTAACAAAGGAATCACATTTAACAACATTTCCTGAATAGAGTTTTAAACAAAAAAAATCTTTTCAGTTGATTGGCCCAATGCCTTACCGATAAATAAAAGAATTAGATAATTGATTAAAATATATTTTTTCATTTAGGTAATTTTAAAGTTCCGAATTGTAGATATCTATTGCTTTTTTAATATACTCAACACTGTTGCCAAATAATTTATTTAATACATTAATTGATCCTTGATTATCTTTTAAATCTTCTTTTAGAGTTTTTTTCTTTGCCTCTTTCAATTTTTCAAATCCTTTATTATAAAATAATGTTTCAGTATGACTTACCAGCCCATTAATAACAAGACGATCAACTTGAATATACAGATTTATTTTACCCACTTTTTCAGCCCTCATGAACATTACTTTTTTAGTGTTATTCAAATGAAGGGTATTAGCAAACACTCCAAAATGATTCTTCCAAATTGCTACATCGCGATCAAGATATTTTACTTGATCTAAAACTATATAGGGCGGCAAATATTCCAAAGATTTTCCCATATGTACCTCTCCAGAATATAATACTAAATAATTGCCAGTCGAGTCCTTAACTTGGCCAAACGCCCTACCAGCAGATAGAAAGCCTATAGATAGATAGATAGATAGATAGATAATTTTTTTCATTTTAAGGGTCTATGTTTTTTTATACAAATTGTGATGCAATAATATAAAACTAATTGCACAAAGCAAGTGTGTTTTAAAAAATTTCTAAACCCATAGAGAAGCTTAAACTAGTAATTAAAAACTCCTAAAAAAAGTATTATTTTTGTTTATCAAAACTTGCTAATATGGAATATATCCTCGTCCCATCAAAATCTAAAAGTGAAACTACTTTCCTTCTAAACCTTTTGAAAAAAATGCAGAAGGAAGCATCCACGTTTTCAAAAGCTGATATGGAGGATTTTCTATTTAGTTCATTACTTAAAGATGCAGAGAAAACTCCCAAAGGAAAATTGAGTAATGTTAAGGCTCATTTGTCAAAAATTGCCGGAGGTTAATGAGAATAGAAGTTCAAAAATCTTTTGAAAAGGATGTTGAAAATATCTCTGATACAAAACTTGCCATTCAATTAAATACGATAATCGAAGACCTTGAAAATTGCAAATCGCTAATTGAAATTAAAAACCTTAAAAAATTAAAAGGTAAAGGTAATTACTATAGAATAAGAATTGGGAACTATAGGCTCGGACTGAAATTGGAAGAAGAAACTATTACCTTACTTCGATTTTTAAACCGAAAGGATATTTATACCTATTTCCCCTAATTTTCAATTACTTCTCCCCTGCTTTCTTCTTTTCTTTATCTGCTTGTTTGCGCTGAGACTTAGTAATTCCTGTATAGCGACTTGGATATTTTTCAATATCAGCAGCTAGTTTATTAAAGGTTTCAAGAGTTGCGTTTAGTTTTTTGTAAAGTTCATCATCGGTAGCTATTTTACCTAAGGAGCCTTGACCTTTGTTAATATTACCAATGGTTGTAGACAAATCAGCCAAAACTGTTTTAAGTTGTTTTATAGTAGCTTCCAGTTCCAGTTTTTTAAGCTCGGCAGAGGTTTCTTCAATATTGGCTAGGATGCTGTTTATTTTTGGGGTAGAGGTTTTTAAATCAGCGGTTACAGAATTAACATTGCCCAATATGCCATCAATTTGTCCATTTTTGCTAGTAATCATGGTTTCCAATTCTTTAATAGCTACATCGGCAGTGTTTAAGGTTTTGTTAAGACTTTGAAGTGTGATTTTTATCTGGTCACCACCAATTTGATTGTTAATTTCAGTAAGTAGGGTATTAATTTTTTCAGATAGAGGGGCTATTAGTTTACTGACTGTTTTAGCCATTCCTTGGTCTTTATCAGAACTTAAAATATCACCGGTCTTAGCAATTTCAGTGGATTTACCCATGATAATTTGAATTCCTTTTGAGCCAATTAAATCGGTATTGATAATTTTTATCGTGGCGTCTTTTGAAACTTTAATATTATCAGGAACTTTTACTTCCACCATAAGTTTTAAAGTTTTTGGGTCCATCTTTACATCACTTACCTGACCAATTTTATACCCATTAATCATTACCGGATTTGATTTAAATAATCCGTCCACATCATCATAGGCGGCATAATAGCGGTTGTAGGAAGTAAAAAGGTTTTCACCCTTCATAAAATTATAACCTAAAATAAGGATGGTGATTGATATAGCCGCTATTGCACCTACTTTGGTTTCGTTACTTATTTTCATTGTTTTAGGAAAGTTCTATTAAGGATTTGTGAGGCGCAAATTTACTGATTTGAATACCAATTACAGTAATTTCTAAACCCAACCATCAAACTATATGATAAATTTTTTCGGCCTTCTTCTGAATTGAGGAGTTTTAAATCTTCTGCATTGCTCAAAAAACCGGTTTCAATTAAAATACTGGGCATGGCTGTTTTCCATAACACCAGAAAACCAGCTTGCTTAACTTCCTTGGCATGCAATACTTTATGGCTTTTTACTGCTTCATGAACTTTACTTGCCAGTCGAGCACTTTGATCCATAAACGCATTTTGATAAAGTGAAAAAATAATATCTGATTCAGGTGAATTTGGGTCAAAACCTTCGTATTCTATATTTGTGTTGTAATCTTTTTCTAATAAAATGGACTCGTTTTCTCGTTTTGATACCTGAAGATTGGCAGCTGTTTTATGAGTTCCCATAATGTAAGATTCAAAACCATGTATCGTATTGGTAGGATTATAATTGCAATGAATGGACATAAAAATATCAGCATTGCTATTATTAGCCACTGCAGCTCTTTGAAATAATTCAATAAATTTATCACTTTTGCGTGTATAAATTACCTTAACCATAGGTACACTATCTTCAATTAGTTTTCCGAGTTTTAAGGCAATATCTAATGCAATATTTTTTTCAAAAGAATTTCCTGAACCCACGCAACCAGGATCTTTTCCGCCATGACCTGCATCTATAATAATAGTCTTAATTTTTTTTTCGCCGGCCAAAAAAGCGTTTAATTCTGAATTGTTAGAATCTTTGGCACCGGAGGCACGATTTTTGTTAAAAACCGCCTGAATGCTAAATAAGGCTATTAAAGAAAAAGAGATAATAAGCACCCGGCCTGAAACAAGAATTTCAGTTAAGAAGCGTTTTTTTGCTTTTAGTTGTTCCTCATGCCAATCTCTTAGCTTTATTACTTTCATTTGGTCAATAACTAATTTTAAACCTCCCGTTTCTTGTTGTAATTTTGAGGGCTGTTTATCAGTGCCTAAACTCAAGCACAATATTATAACGAAAAGTACTCATAAAAAATTATTTGATACATCTTTTTTCCATTTTGTATGGTTAATTGTCTTTGTTTGTATGCAGTTTGGTCTAAAAGCACAAACCGATACAATCAAAGCAGATACGCTTAATATAAAGGCGAAATCGGGAATTGAAGTGCCAATTGAATATAGTGCTGACGATTCTATGGTTTTGGATTTACCGGGCAAAAAGGTTTACCTCTACGGCAACGCAAAAGTTCATTATGAAGAAATAAATTTGGATGCAGGGTTTATTATGGTTGACTTTAATTCGAAAGATGTTTTTGCAAAGGCCTATAAAAATTCGGAGGGAATACTAGTTCATCGTCCGCATTTTATGGATACCAAAGACCAGTTTACAAGCGATAGTATGAAGTATAACTTTGATACTAAAAAGGCATTGGTATTTAATGCCCGAACCACCCAAGGGGAGGGCTATGTGTTTGGAGAAAAAACCTATAAAGACCCTGATAATAATACCTACATAAAAAATGCACGATATACTACGTGCAATGATTCGGTTCATCCGCACTTTTATATTTTGGCAAAAAAGTTTAAAATTATTCCCGGAAAGCAAGTTGTTACCGGCCCCGCAAACTTGTTATTAGCAGAGATTAATACACCATTGGTTATACCTTTTGGATTTTTTCCATTGCAAAAAGGACAAGCAAAGGGTGTGATTTTTCCAACCTATGGCGAAACTCAAGACCGTGGATTTTTTCTGCGAAATTTGGGATACTATCTCCCTCTGAACAAGTTTTTTGATTTGGCTTTAACCGGTGATTTTTATTTTAGAGGAAGTTATGGTTTTCATATAAATTCAAACTATGCCAAGCGTTATAAATTTAGAGGAAATTTAGGGTTTGATTATGTTCATAACCGATTCGGTGAAGAAGAAACCGGGATAAGTATTTCCAATGATTATGTTTTAAAATGGAACTATACCATGGACCCCAAAGCCAGACCAGGTAAATCGTTTAATGCCAATGTTAATTACATGTCGGGTAATTATAATCGAAACAACTCTTTTCAACAGCAAAGCATTATACAATCCACTGTTCAGTCTACGGTAAACTACCGTACCTCATTTTTAAATAATAATTTAAACCTTAGTGCAGGTAGCCGTATCACTCAAAATTTAGGTCGTGAAGAGGTGGATTTAACCCTGCCTGAATTGAACATCAACGTGCCCCGTATTACGCCGTTTCAAAATATGAATACCCGAAGTAAAGCCTTAAAATCCCTGGGACTTTCGTATAACGGAGATATTAGAAACAGTGTGTTGATGAAGCAAAAGAACCTTGGCCCTGCCATTGGTTTTGAAAAGAATCCTGAAAACATAAATATTTTTGATAGTTTAAATAACGGAATGACCCATTCTATCCCATTATCTGCTTCCATCAAATTTTTAAAATATTTTCAAATGAATCCAACGGTTTCGTATACGGAATACTGGTACTTAAAATCAATTGAAAGAATATGGGATGCCAGCAGAGATACATTACTTACCAAGCAGACCTTGGGTTTTGACAGAGCATCGTCTATTCAAGGTGGGATTGGGATAAATACCACACTTTTTGGTTTGGCCCAATTTAAAAAAGGCAAGTTGCAAGCCATCCGGCATGTAGTTAACCCTAGCATCAATTTTGGTTTCAGACCCAATATGCAAACGTATAAAAATGGGTATCGCCAGGTTCAAACAGATACAGCCGGAAACATCCAACAGTATTCTATATTTAGTAACACAGGGTTAGGCCATCCTTCAGGTGGTAAAGAGGGTTCTATTGGATTTAACGTTAATAATAACATCGAACTTAAGGTGAGAAAACAAACCGATACAGGTATTGTTTCAAAAAAAATAAAGCTAATTGAGATGCTGAATATTTCTGCCAGTCATAATTTTTTGGCGGATAGTTTTAAGTGGAGCAATCTTGGGTTTAACGGACGTTCGTCGTTGTTTAAAGGTAAAGTTGGCATAAATTATAACTGGACCATTGACCCATACAAATACACCACTCGCCGAACCAATGAGCTTATTATTATGGATAAACAAAGTTTGGGCAGACTAACCAATTTTGGCCTGAGTATGGGAACAAACCTTAATCCTCAGGCTCGTAAACCCAAAACTTCAAATAATGCCTCACAGCAGGAGTTGGCTATGATTAATAATTATCCGCAGTTTTATGTCGATTTCAATATTCCGTGGTCATTGGCATTAAATTATAATTTTTATTACAGCAAACCAAACCCACACAAGGCTAATCAAATAACTCAAAGTATTACATTTAATGGGGATTTAAAATTAAGTGAGAACTGGAAAGTAGCTGTAGGTTCGGGGTATGATTTTAAAACCAAAGAATTAGCAGTTACTAAAATTGATCTTCATCGCGATTTACATTGCTGGGAATTTAGCTTTGGATGGATACCAACTGGTTTTCGCCGGAGTTTTGATTTTACCATTCGTGTAAAATCAAGCACCCTTCAGGATTTGAAACTAAACCGAAGAAACTTCTGGTTTGATAATTAGTCGAATTTCAAAAAGGAATTCTTAAAAAGTGTTTACTTGCATTAGGGGCTATTAGCCCCTAACATCCTGACCTTCTTTTTTTAAGAAAAAAAGTGAATGGAAGTTATAGACGGCAAAGCCCTCAAATCGAAAAAACATTTACTATAATAATTGAGCTGAATAATTTTTTGATGTTGGAATAATTAGGTAGCTTCAAAACTAAACCTTTTTAAAAATCTACTCCCTCAATAGGGTCGGGTTCTTCATCTGGCGGAGCATCGTTATAATTCTCCTGGTAGTTTTCGCAATTCAATTCAATGGTCATTTCAATATCCGGCTTTTTAAAGTCAGATTTTGTAATAACAATGGAACGGTCGTTATAAATTTCGCGCATGTAATGAGCAAAAATAGGCATAGCCATATGGCCACCTTGTCCAAGGGCTGTACTTCTAAAATGCACCTGACGGTCTTCGCAACCAACCCATGCACCACTTACCAAATCAGGCGTTACACCTATAAACCAACCATCAGAGTTGTTTTGGGTCGTTCCTGTTTTTCCGGCTATCGGTATATCATAAGGAATTCCGTAGGTGGTTCGCATTCTTGAAGCTGTTCCTCCCGGTTGGGTGGTAAGTTCCATCATTTTGCAAAGGGCATAGGCCGTTTGTTTACGCATGGCTTCTACACGTTTTGGAGTAAATTCTTCCAATACATTACCATACTTATCTTCAATTCGGGTTATAAAAATAGGTTCAACAAATTCGCCGGCATTGGCAAAGGTGGAGTATGCTCCAACCATTTCAAACACCGAAAGATCCATGGAACCCAAGCAAATAGAAGGGTAGGGGCGAATTTTGGTAGAGTCAATTCCCATTTTACCAATCAGTTTACGCACCGAGTAAGGAGAATTGGTTCCCAATTTTTGCATTAAATGGGCAGTCACTGTATTTACAGAAAGTTTTAGAGCCTGATATAAATTAAGGTGAGTCGACTTTATTCGCATGGAGTTTTTGGGTGTCCAATAGCCACCTTCGGGCATTTTAAATGTAACCGGCCCAGTCGGTGCTACATAACATGGCGAAAGGTCATTGTCAATAGCCAATGCATATACAAACGGCTTAAAAGTGGAACCAACCTGACGATTGGCATCTTTATTTACGTGGTCGTATTGAAAGTTTTTAAAATTATTGCCACCCACCCATGCTTTAATTTCGCCGGTATGCGGGTCCATACTCATAAAACCGGTATGTAAAAGTGATTTATAATACTTTAACGAATCTATAGTGCTCATCATCGTGTCTCTATCGCCACGCCATGTAAAAATTGTCATTGGTCCTTTTTTTCTAAGATGAGACATGATGGAATCTCTCTCTTTACCAAATCTTTCTTTAAGTGAAATGTATTTGTCAGTTTTCTTAATATTCTTCCATAGGTAATTGGTGTCTTCTTTCCAGCCTTCTTTTTCTTGCCTCCATGGGTTTTGGCCTTTCCATTCGTTAAAAAATTCTTTTTGTAAAGTGGCCATTTGTTTTTCTACCGCATTTTCAGCGTGACGCTGCATTTTGCTGTCAATGGTGGTGTAAATTTTAAGTCCATCTCTATAAATGTTTAAATTTCTGGCTTTGCACCATTCTGATAAATATTCTCTGACGTAATCTCTAAAATAGGGTGCTATTCCTTCGTTTTGGTTTTGGACCGATATTTTAAGAGTAAGAGGCGTTTCCTTTGCTATTTCAAATTCACCATCGGTTAAAAAATCGTATTTGTGCATTTGGGTTAATACCACATTTCTTCGTTTTACAGCTCTTTCCGGATTTCGAACCGGATTGTAAAGCGTACTTCCTTTAAGCATTCCTACCAGCATGGCCGATTCTTCAACGGCTAGTTTTTTGGGTTCTTTGCTAAAGAAAGTTTTAGCTGCCGATTTTATACCAAATGAATTACCACCAAACGGAACGGTGTTAAAGTAAAGCATTACAATTTCGTCTTTGGTATAGCGCTTTTCTAATTCCACGGCAATAATCATTTCTTTAAGCTTTTGAAGCATACGTGCAGGCAAAAATGTGCTGCGGCTATGAAATAAATTTTTGGCCAACTGCTGCGATATGGTGCTAGCTCCTCCATCCTTTCCTAAAAAAACTAAGGCTCGGGTTAGGGCTTTTATATCAATTCCTGAATGTTTGTAAAAACGAATATCTTCGGTGGCTACCAAGGCATTAATCAGATTTTTTGGTAATTCTTTAAACTCGCAATTGGCACGGTTTTCATAATAGTATTTACCCATGAGCACCTTATCGGCACTGTATACCTCTGAGGCCAAACTTGTTTTTGGATTTTCCAGTTCATCTATATCCGGCATTTTGCCAAACAAACCCACTTTTACCATGAGTAAAAAGACAACTACTCCAATGAGTCCTATAAAAAAATAACGCCAAAGTTTTTTGGTAATGGCCTGATAGTTATTGGGGTTGGATATTGCTTTTTTTAATGCCTTAAACATATAAGATTATTTGGACGTGCAAACCTACATAATTATTGTTGAACTGCGAATGTTGAACTATGAACTCCAAAAGTTGAGGTAAGAATAAAATGCTTTAAAAAAAATCATTTTCTCATTTGTTTTACTCTTCCTTTCTTCCAATTATTTGTCCTTTTTGCATGAGTCGTTGCAAAAAGGTTTGCTCTTCAGCATCCTCTTTTTTAGGTTCTTCCTTAAGATTACTTAAATCGGGCTGGCCTGCATCTACCCAAGCTGTATACCAAAGCGAGCCTATTAAATCTATTGATGCTCTGGCTCTGCGCTCTACCATACCATTTAGCAATTCATGATAATAAGCGCAAAAGGTTTCATTGTACAGTTTTGTATTTTGGGTACCGTTGGTTTGCAGTACATATTTGTTAGGGTATTTTTCTGTGGCTAGTTTTTCAAACAAAAGAACACTGTCTAGTGCAGCAAAACTTTGTGAAAAACGTAGCCAAATGGTTTCGTTAATGTTTGAAATATAAGAAGCACGACCGGTTAAAAAATCATAATTGCTGCTAAATAATTCATACACCCGCGATTCCCATAGGTTATGAATGCCTTCTTGACCAGATAATTGGCCATTGTAATTTTGGGTAGCGTGCAATGGTACATGCAAATCGGCAGCATAGTGGCCTAAATCGGCACTCAGTTTTATTATTAAGTATAAATTTTTTTCTTCAAAGGCTTTTGTTAATTGGTACTTCATTAGTTGCAAATGCCAGGGCACAATGCCGTATGCTGTAAGTGTATCTTTTGAATATTTGGCCAAAGCATCTTTCCATTGGTGTGGGATGGTGTCTAAAGGAATCGATAGTTCGTAATGATCGGCATCCAGATAATGTTTGCAAGCTTCATCAGCAACGGCATAACGTCGCTTATCAGCACTTACGGCTTTTTCTGTAATTTCATCTACATGCAGTTTGTAAAACTTAAATAGTTCGGGTGGCAAAGTAAAAACAGCCGAATTGTTTATTTGCTTATGTGCTTTAAATCCCCATGCAAAACCCATTATTGGTTGAAACAACCCATAAATAGCTATTAACCAAAAACTAAATTTAATCATCTTTTTCCCAGGGATTGGCATTTTTTGGAACATATCTAAATTTTATAGCTGGTTCTGCATTGGTTTCAGGTTCTTCTTTTTCGTCTTCTTTTGGTTATTGGTTGCTATCGTCATCTAGCCAGTAAGGGTATTGGTCATCTATATCGTCATCATCTTTGGCTATGTCTTCCTCAGGCTTTTGAGGCCCTTTGTTAATTAACACAAACGCCATTACCATGCCACTTATTGCTCCACCAAGGTGTCCTTCCCACGAAATATTTTCCTTCATCAGCCTGACATAATCGGGAAAAAGCCCCCACACCAAACTGCCATATAAAAACACCATAAGTAAAGCCACGGCTGCCAAGTTTCTATGCCCCCTTATAATGCCCGATACCAAAAGAAAAAATACTAACCCGTATACCAAACCACTTGCTCCTATATGTATACTGTTGGGTTCACCAATAAACCATAAAATAAGGCCTCCCATTAGCCATACAACGCCTGTAATAAGCCACGTCCAATTTTTAAAGTAATAAAATAAAAAACTGCCTGCTACCAATAGCGGAATGGAATTGCTAAACAAATGTTCAAAATTCTCATGCAAAAATGGCATTAAAAGAATTCCTCTTAAGCCTTGCAAGGTTTGTGGTTGTAGCCCAAACTCCTCCAAATGCCAGTGGTAATTGATATTAAAAAAATAGGCTACCCACATGGTCATCACCAGTATTAAGGGATATAGAGCGCTATCCAATGCCGATAGTAATAACCTAATCATTTTCCGAAAGTAATAAAAATAATGAATACACGATATTGGGTTTGGACAAATAGTAAGCCATACTGGAAATTTGAAAATTGAAATTTGTATGAATAACGAAAGATTCAAAATTTCTAATCCTAAATAAAAAGATACAATCCGCAAATTTCCACTATCCACTTTCAAATTTCTATAAATTTGCAGCAATGCTAAAAGATATCATATCAGAAGAAGTAAAAGATATAGGAATTGCGGTTGTTAAAGAATCGGAGGCGGTAAACGACTGGAAAGTATATTTCATAAATTTAAGCGACCACCGACTGGAAAATGTTATTATTAATTCAAGCGGTTTTGGGGTAAATGAAGATAGCCAATCTATTAGCACCGCTACATTCAGGCATTATATGGAATCTGTTAAACCGCGATGTGCCATTTCGTTCGAAATTATAATGGAAGAAATATTTCATCTAAGCAATCGGTTTTGGGTAAGCTTTTATATTGGTAAAAAAATATACGAACGCAAGTACGAGTTTGTGCCGGGCAGCATTTCACCTGAATTCTTTGTTCCTGTTCCGTTTACCGGCAAGCAAGGAGTTATGATTATTTAAGAGATTTGATATTTTTTTTTAATAACCAAAATCTAATTGTTTGTTTTCTGACAAAACTTGGCTAATATTTGTTTGATGCTAAGTATAAATGTATATCTTAAGATATTAAATTATAAAAATGATATGTATTCATCATAATTCCTTATCTGAGTAAAAATGTTTCGGTTTCTATTTACTCTATTTTTTTTTCTACTTTTTATAGACTCCTACTCCCAACAATGGGAAAAAGCTAAAAAATTTAATTATACCTTTCCATATAGCATTTATAGGCATGCTTCTGATGTGGATGGTAATATCTATATTGTGGGTGAAATAAAGGATAATTCTCTTGAATTGGATGGGCTAGAATTAACAAGTAAGGGCAACTTAGATATTTTTATTACCAAATTAGATAGCAATTTTTCAGTGCTTTGGGCTAAATCGTATGGAAGTGATGGGGAAGAAATGGTTACTGGAATAACATTAGATAAATCTGGTGATATTCTGCTAAGTGGATATTTCTCGAAGACAATTATAATAGGAAAAGATACTTTAAGGTCAATAGGTTCATCTGATTTTTTCTTAACTAAGATGGATAAATATGGAAATCCAATATGGTCAAAATCAGGGGGAAGTAAATTTCAAGATTATTCTTATTCCAGATTAGGAGGAATATACACTGATGATTTTGATAATATTTACGTTGGAGGAATGTTTGCCAACGTTGAAAGCAATGACACATTAAGGACAGCCTGGTTTGATGGGTTAAGCGCAAAGAGTCATGGTGGACAAGATGTATTTGCAGCAAAGTATTCAGCCACAGGCAAAATAATTTGGCTTAAAAATTTTGGCAGTTATAGAGGAGATGAGGGAGAACTATATGGGAATGGTAAGTTCTTATATCTCTGTGGTGGTTCCAATTGGAAATTTAATTATGATAGCTTAGTACTAAAAAATCCTTACGGTGGGTCAGATATTGGATATATTTTAAAAATGGATTTGGATGGAAATGTGAATTGGGTTAATGGGGCTTTTTTAAAGGACTTTGGGAGCATGTATTCTCGTTCAGTAACAGCTGATTCTTTAGGAAATTTATATATTGTGGGTATGTATTATCCTATCTCTTTTAATAATAGGCTTTTGTTTGATAATTTTGAGCTTGAAGAAATTGGAGGGACTGATATTTTTGTGGCTAAATTGGATAAAAATGGAAAAGTTAGATGGCTAAAGCGAGGAGGAGGGTATGGAAATGACGGACCAGCCAAAATTATAACCAAAAGTGATAATCATTTTATAATTACAGGAAGTATAGCCGGCGGAGGCTTCTATGAAAGTAAAACAATTGCCTCAAATTCAGGTGAAAATACATTTATTCTTGAAATAGATAGTAACGGAGGGGCATTAGTTTTTGAACAATGTGGTAATACCGGCAATAACATTGGAACTGATTTAAGTATAACTGAAGATGGTAAACTATTATTAATTGGCGATAACAGACTTGGTTCCTTGACATTTGACAGTATTGTTTGCCAAAATACTGATAAGCCAGCTAGTTTTTACATAGCTCGTCGAAATTTTGTTCCAAAACCAGTAGGCATAAGTATGTTGACAGTAAACAAAAGCTTTAAAATTTTCCCTAATCCCAATAACGGAAGCTTTACCATCGAACTGGAGAATCCCGAAAAGGATGTTACCATCGAAGTGTTTGATGTGATGGGGAAACTGGTGAAAAAAGTGGAACAGGTTGGAAAAGTGAATTTGGTAGATTTAGAAGCTGCATCCGGCATCTACTTGGTGAAAGTGAAAAACGGTGGAACTGTTTATAATCAGAAAATGATACTAACAAACTAAAAAGCTCAAAAAAAACCTGAAACAGATGTCTCAGGTTTTTTTATAGTAAATTATAGTTAGTAGAAGTTGCTTAATCGCAATTGCCGTCTTTATAGGTATACTTTAAAATTTCATCTACGGAGTCGTCGCTGTTTATTAGGTTAGGCCTCACAATCTGAAAGGTTATTTCTGTTAATTTTACACCTGTTGGTAGTGTAAAAAGTTTTTC
>CAMDGU010000024.1 GCA_945897885.1 Chitinophaga pinensis | reverse complement strand
TTTTGGGGTACTTTATTTTTTCAAACATACAGGTTTATTCCAATCATGCAAAGAGGGATAAAAAACAAATGCACTTAGTAGTTAAGGTGTTTTATTCCCTTGGCGGTGGCTTGGTAGGTGTAATCTTTCATTCTATCGGAATCGTACATAAAGCCGGCTTTTGATTTTTTGGTTTCGGAAGGGTATTTGGCTACCACCAATTTGTGTTGTATCAGGTATTTTAAAACATCGGCTATTACATTGGGCAGCGCCAGTTCTTTACATTCCTGCAGTATATTTTCAAACCGTTCTTCAAAAATCAGTTTTTCCAACACCCCTTTTTCTACTTTGTCCAAATCCATTATTTAAGATGGTATAATACCCATTTATTATAAGAACTTTTAAGCGATAAATGTTTGCGAACCTCCGGATATTGCGTAAAAAAACGCATCGAATCGTTGGTTACCAAATGGGGATAAAGGTCTAATTTTCCGTTTACATAGGATAAATTATGGTCAAACGTGCGGCAACCTCTGCGGTTAAGAAAATACAACATGGTGTTGGGATTGGGATCAAAGGCCGCTACAATTTTATCATTTACTGTAACATCATTTTTAGTAAGCCAGCTATCAACGCCTTTAAAATCGGAAGGTTCAAAAAAAGTTTGGTATAAATACTCTCCCGGTTTGTAGCGTAATCTAAAATTATTTTTGGCATCAATAAGTCCCCACATGCACACTACCAAAAGCACCGCATAAGCCACAACAGGTTTTAAACTAAAAATATATTTAAATCCAAAGGCCGTTAAAAACAGAAAAACAGGTAGTAAAGTAATGCTGTAATAATCGTGGTAGCGAAACTGGCCTGCCATTAAACAATAAAAACACATTACCCCGGTTAATGCTATGATTGTGAAAAGTTTGAAAGCTATTTTTTCTTTAACAAACAGAATAGAAATAAGCCCAAATGCTATAAAAATCCATTGCTGCCAATTATAAATTTGAAAAAACCAGTTGGCATAAAAAATATGAAACCACTCCTTAAACTCGGCAATGGACGAAGGCAAAACCATGCTCATTAAAAAATAGGAGCCACCCACTTGTTGCTCCAGCCATTGGCAATAATAATACCAACCCAAAACGGAAAGAAAGATAAAAAAAGCAGCACCTATGAATCGTACTTTTTCACGTTTTAGTATCCACTGAATTATCGATACGCAAACGATTGCAATTACAAACAGGAGCGAGGTTATTTTAACCAAACACGCCAAGGCTGCAAAAACAGTGAACCAAATACTACGTTTTTTTGAAGCTTTTGACAAATAAAAGAACCATTGCCGCAAGGCCAAAAGCATCAATGCCAAGGAGGCCGTATCCGGCAAAAAATTTGGGGTATAAAAACAAAGGATAGGGCTAAAAAACCAAGTGAATGAAACCAATAATGCGGCCCATTTATTTTGCAACCAAAGGCAAAGTATATCAAATGCAGCCCACAAACCAACGCCCATAAGGCACCACATCAAAAAACGGTACCAAAACGGTGAGTAGCCAAAAGCTTTATAAAAAAGAGCTACCGTATAATTTATGATTGGAAACTCACAAGGGGTAATACCATCTTTGGTAGCTGTTTCCATAACCCGGGGTTCAAAAAAATTCATACTTACCCGCGAGTAATTAAGCGCTATGGATGCCCTATCGGCTTGGGCTCCCTGATGAATAGACAAGGGAGGTAAGGTTATTATTTTGTGAAACTGAAAAAGAAAAGCTACCAAAATCCAAACCCCGGCAAACAAAATATCCTTGTTAGCAGGTAGTAGGATTTTTGTTTTATTCAGCATCAGCAAGAAATAAGTATGTGATGGCTTACAAATTATGGACGGGGAGGAATAACAAGTAAGCTTTCCATATGACTTTTAACCGAGGCCGGAATTGCATTTTTATGAATGTAAATAGATACGGTTTTCATCTTTATATAATTTTCGGATAGGTATACATAGCCATTAATTCCACTTTTATCGCCCCATGAGTTTTTGGTGATATAGTATGTATTTCCTTTTTGGTCTTTGGCTATGCCTGTAATATGCATTAAATGATCGTCGGTGGTTTCATGGCTGTCAAAGGTAGCTTGTCTTAATTCCTGGGTTGGAACATCCTCAATTGGCAATGAATCGCCAAACTGTTCGCCCTTTTTTAATAAAACAGCAGCCCCACCTTTTCTGGCAAATCCGGGTTCGCTAACATCGCCATCCCATTCTACGGTATAGCCATTTGCCAAAGAGTTGTTTATTATTTCCATAAGCTGGTCCAAAGGCACATTAAGGTATTTGCCATGCGAATAATTATCGGGAATTTCCAAATCCATAAAATCATAAAACGGATGATGCGTGTAGCTTGTAAATCCTATGTAATCATCGGGATAAACGCCAAGTGATGCTGCAAAGGTCATGGAATTATACAGGGCATTGTTGTATTTAAATACAGGAGGACATGCTCCCAAATAGCTATCCAATATCGTTTCAAAACGCTCTTTCCAATGGGGTTCAATGGTTGGTTTTTTTAATAAAGAATCCAGATACGATTTTAAAGTTTGCTCCAGTTCTGTATGATTATGAACGGCTGCATTATTTTTACCATTATATATTTCCTCAGGCATCATACCATAGGTTTTCATTACATGCATTAAATCATGAGCCAAAGCCCCTTGGCTAAAAATGGCATTGCCATGATAGCGTAGATAAAGCGTAGCTTTTTCTAAATAAATTTTACGAACCACAAATATTTCGGAAAGGTCAATTTTTTTGCCCGTTTTACGTAAAATCTCTGATTCGATAAACGATGTGGTGCTAAAACTCCAACAAGTGCCGGTATTGCCTTGGCTTTTAACTTCTGTAGCCTCCAAATTTTTAACGATGGTAAATTTAAAAGGACTTTCTGATTGAGCATTTCCTAAATGAGCTGCACCAATAACAACGAGTAATAAACTGATTTTTTTAAGCATTTTAATTTTCTATTGGTTTTACCCTGGCAAGGGCGTTTACAAAGTAATATCTTTTATTGGTTAAGTTGAGGCAACGAAACCGTTTTCTTTCCAAGGGTCCTTTTCTAAAAAACTTGTTTCCATCCAGTGCAAAGTCACAATTTTCTGGTAATTCTTCTAAATTAACTAAACCATCCTCAGGTTGATGGTCCTGCAAGGCCTTTAATAAATCAACATCAGCGCAACTGGAAGCTGCAGGATTTTGCATGTATTTATTTAAAGCTATCAACACATTTTCAGGAAAAACCTGATGATTCATAAATGGCGTCATTAAGGTTTTAAAATGATTTTTCCATTCTTTACCGTGAGGGGCCACTTTGTTTTGATGCTGATTCCAGCAAGTGAGGTGAGCCACTTCATGAACAAAGGTGATTAAAAAAGAATATTTGTTGAGGCTTTTGTTAATGGTAATTCGATGGCCTTTGCCCTGAAACGGGGCTCTGTAATCGCCCAGTTTAGTAGCGCGGTGTTTGGTAAGTTTTAAATGAACATGGTAATTAATAACCATTTCGGCCACCTTAATTTCGGTTCCGGAAGGAATAAACGGATGTAATTGTTTGGAGAGAGGAATTAACTGAGGGTGCATTATTTAATTGCAGATGCATCATCATTTAACACTACCTGAAGAACGGTTTTGCCCACAGCATTTAGCGTTGCTTTATCAATAACACTCATGTTATCATTATGTGTATGCCAGTAGGCTCCAAATCCGGATTGGGTATTTGGACTGTAGTCAATTATATCAATCGTTTTGATACCTGTAAGTTTGGTTACATACACGTGATCGTCTGTAATTCCTCCTTTGTTGTAATTACTAAAATAATTTCCAAATCCTAAGGATATACCGGTTTGCCATACTTTACCCAAAAATTCATTATCATGAAGCGCCGACATTTCTTCACGGGCAAATAGTGCATTTTTGGAGCCAACCATATCCAAAAGTATTCCGTTTTTAGCGGTGTATTCGGCCACGTGCGGAGTTTTTCCCCAATACTGAGAGCCTAGGCACCATGTACTTTCTATCTCATTGCCATTGGAGCCACCATCTTCCACATCAAATAGAACAATATCAATTCCAATACCGGGTTTTTGAAGGTTTAGCTGACGGGCTATTTCCAATAAAACCCCAACACCGCTGCCTCCGTCATTTGCTCCGTCGGATGGGGTATTAGGATTTATAACATCTTGGTCGGCTTGAGGCCTTGTATCCCAATGGGCGCATAACAATAAGCGGTTAGGATTTTGGGGATTAAAACTACCGATCAAATTTTTTGCTTTCCATAGTTCACCTTTATAGCTTTTGGCATCAAAGGTTTGAATATAAACAGTATCACACCATTTTTTGAGCATTTCAGTCATCCATACACCGCATTTTCTATGAGCTTCGGTATTTGGAACCCGTGGCCCAAAACTTACTTGCTTGGCAATATAGCTGAAAGCACTGTCGCTGTTAAAATTGTTTGGAAGCAATGATTGTTGTGCGGTAGCTGTGTCGTTTTGGTTCGTATCATTCCCATCTTGACTAGGCCCTTTGCATGAAAAAAGGGATAGAGCAAACGAGAAGATGGTAATTTTTATGAGGTGTTTCATTTGTTTAAAAAAATTAAGGTTTAAGATTGATAGTATAGGTAGTTCCTTCCTTACCGTCTTTTAGTTCAAAGCCGGCCTGCAGCAGTTTATTGCGAATATCATCTGATTTTTTGTAGTCCTTTTCAGCTTTGGCCTCGTTTCGCATGGTTATTAATAATTGCATTAATGGGTCAACAAGGTTAGTCCCCATTTCTTTTTGTTCATCTACCAATCCCAAAACATCAAAAACAAAAGCGTTTATAAACGATTTTAGCACTTCCAAATCCGCTGCTGAAATATTGGCTTTTCCATCATTTATTTTATTAATCCATCCTGCTGCTTCAAATAAATTGGCTATAGCAATGGGTGTATTAAAATCATCATTCAAGGCGTTATAGGTATTTTCCTTTAATGCAGTTACATCAAAATCAGAGGAATTACCGGGTTTTAAAGTATTAACCAAGTTAACAGCATTCATAAGGCGCTGAAATCCTTTTTCTGAAGCTTTTAATGCATCGTTGCTAAAATCTAAGGTGCTGCGATAGTGTGCCTGAAGTATAAAAAACTTTAGCGTCATTGGGCTGTAGGCTTGCTCTAGCAAGGGGTGTGAACCATCAAACAATTCGGTTATCATTACGCCGTTGTTTAGCGATTTGGCCATTTTTTGTCCGTTGATGGTTACCATATTGTGATGCATCCAGTATTTGGCGGGATTGGTATGGTTGCATGCGGTGCTTTGGGCTATTTCACTTTCGTGGTGAGGAAAAAGCAAATCCATTCCACCGCCATGTATATCAAAGGTTTTACCCAAATATTTGGCACTCATGGCACTGCACTCAATATGCCAGCCAGGAAATCCCTGTCCCCAGGGCGATGGCCATTGCATAATATGTTCTTCGGAGGCCTTTTTCCATAACGCAAAATCGTTTGGATTTTTCTTTTCTTCCTGTCCTTCCAGTTCACGGCGGGCTTCACCGGCACCTGCTAGCAGGTCTTCTAATATTCGTCCTGATAGTTTTCCGTAATCATTGGTTTGGGCATATTTAAGCACATCAAAATAAACAGAGCCATTGGCTTCATAAGCAAATCCATTGTCAATAATTTGCTTAATCATTTCTATTTGCTCAATAATATGGCCTGAGGCACGGGGCTCAATGGATGGCCGCTTTACGTTTAATTTATCAATACAAAAGTGATAAGCATCTGTATAATGCTGTGCTATTTCCATGGGCTCCAATTGCTCAACTTTAGCACGTTTGGCAATTTTATCTTCTCCTTCGTCGGCATCATTTACCAAATGCCCAACATCCGTTATGTTTCTTACAAACCTCACCTTATAACCCAAATGAGCCAAATAGCGATGAATAACATCAAAAACTAAAGGGCCTCGGGTGTGTCCTAGGTGGGGGTAGCCATACACCGTTGGTCCACACAAGTACAAGCCCACAAATGGAGGATTTATAGGGTCGAAACTTTCAAGCTGTGCAGTAAGGGTATTGTATACTTTTAAAGGTGAAGGCATAAGATGCAAAAATAAATCAAAAGGAAGATTTGACAAGGGATTAAAAGTTTTCGAATCTAAGTTCAAGGTCTTATTTAATTATTCATTTTCACTACTTTCGTTGCCTTTATTTATGGCCCATGCGATTTATTAAACCGGTTTTCACCTTATGTATTGTTTGTTTTTCATTTTTCAGTAATTCTCAATCAGGTTTTGATGCTTTAAAAAACAATGATTTTTTTGAGGCCAGAAAGCAGTTTAATAGTGCATTGGAAAAAGATTCTACCAATTTTGACGGGTTAACAGGTATGGTTATTCTATCCGAAATTTCACAAGAGTATTTAGAGTTTGACAAGTACCTGAATACCTTGTTGCGCAATCATAACGACCCAAACACATTTGCTTTATTTAATTTTTTGTATGACGGCGATTACAAAAGCATTGAAAAAAGAAATTATCCGGATTGGGTAACCATTAAGTATAAAATAGACGAGGCAATAGAATGGGGCGGAAAAAACCGTGACCGCACTAAACAATGGACAAAGTATAATGCTATTATGCCCAAGGTAAACTGGAGCATGATAGGTCCGTTTAAAAATATAAACGGAAGCGGATTTGTTATTTCACACCCGGTTGAAACAGAGGGGTATAATGCCAATAAAATTTATACAAACAATAACGGGGTGAAGTTAAATTGGGTAACTCCCTTGTATTCTGCCGCTACCGGTCGTATTGTTTTTTCGCAGCATTTGCCTGATGCAGGGTATGGCGATGATGCCGTGTATTATGCCAATACATTTATTAATTGCGATGCCGACCAAACCGTGCAAATGCAAGTTGGCCGTTCGGCTGCTGTTAAAATTTGGGTTAATGACAAGCTTGTTTTTGAAAACAACCACACCGTGCCTTTTTTTTACGATTATGAAACCCTGGAGTTAAAACTAAAAAAGGGATACAACCGAATTTTAATAAAGAATGCAACACAAAAAAACACAGAAGAAAATTCGGGAACGCTTTATTTTTGGGATGGAAACAGCTATGAACACGATATGCTTGCCATTCGCTTTACCGATACCAATGGAAAACCTCTTGAAACCATAAGTTCAACCTTTTCTGCCGAAACGTATACTGCCGATGCCACAGCCATAGCCAGTTCGCATAGTTTGGTAAATCATTTTAAAGATCAAGCAGCGGGTAAAAATAATCTTTGGTTTGATTACTGTTTATTAAAATCGTTTTTGAGCGAAAACTATAGTAAGCAAGGTGAAGAGTATTTTTCCAATAAATACAAAGCCAATTCATCTACTGTTTTCTATGCCTATTTGTTTGCTAAAATGTGCCAGTTTAATGGCAAATCAGAAAAGGTGTATGAATTATTATCAAAAGTGGATGAAAGCAAAACGCCTTTTTTTGGTTTGCAATTTGAAAAATTGCAGGATGTAAATTTGGAAACAGAGCCTGAAAAGTATTTCCTGGCGCTTCAAAAGCTTTCACAAATTAGTGCTTCTAATTACAGTTTGCTAAGCAGCTATATTGACTATTATAATAAAACCGGAAAGCAAGTTGAAAAGGATACCTTTATAAATCAGTGCATCCGAAAATATCCACAATACAAAGAGGATTTGGAAACAAACCTTAGTAATTTTAAAGAAAAGGAAGAGCGCTATGGGCCGGCTGAGTTGCTTAAAGCTCAAAAAAAATCAATAAAGGACTTAAAAACAGGCTCGCATGAAACGGATATGGACAATGCCATTGAGTACTATAAAGACCGTAAAAAGAAGGATAAAGTAATTGCCATTTATAAAGATAAAATTTATTTCACCCCGCACATTACCTCAAATTATAATGATTTTGCTGCCTACTTAAAGGAGATTGAGAAATACAGTGAGGCCAATGAAATATTAAAAACTTCCTTACAAATTAATCCTTATCAAAGCAATGTATATGAGCAATTGGGAGATATTGCCAAATTGGAGGGTGATATAAGCAAAGCACTGGCTTACTACCAAAGGGGTGAAAAATTAGGTGCGGGAACCAGTATGTTTGGATATGGTAATGGATTAAAAGAAAAAATTGAGCAAATAATAGGATTTGAGAACTATAAGAAAATTTTTAAAACCCCAACCTTTGAAGAAACCTTAAATAATCCTGATTGGGAAAAAGCGGCTGAAAATGAAGATGCGATAGTTCTTCAATACACAAAAGATTGTGTGCTTGATACCAATAATCTGGTAACATTATATCAATCCCTGATGATTAAAATTTTAAAGGAATCGGGAATTGAAAAATACAACGAGTTTGATATGAGTTTTATGGGCAATATTACCAGTGCCAAAATCATAAAGTCTGACGGAACGGAATCAACCCCCGAAAAATCCGGAAGCTATTTAGTTATTAAAAATCTGGAAGCCGGGGATTTGATACAAGTGGAAGGTCAGGCTGAAATTGAAGCTGAGACAATTTTTGGAAAAGATTTCAATCATCAGCATTTTATCTTTTTCCCCGATCCTGTGTTTTATTCAAAATTTGATTTTTCGCTTCCTAAAGGTAAATTTTTAGGCTATAAAACGCACAAAATGGACAAGGAACCAGCCAAATTTACGGATAGTTTTAACTATGATCATTACGTTTGGCAAAATACCAATTTACCAAAAATTCAAGAGGAATCGGCTTTTCCTGATTATTATGACTTATACAGAAGTGTAACGGTAAGCACCATTAAAGACTGGGAAAAGGTGAACGATTGGTATGAACAAACTACTTATCAAAAAAATAATCTTACTTATGAAATTAAGGAAATACTTGATACCTTAATCACACCGGGAATGACCGATGCTCAAAAGGTTCAAAAAATTTATAATTACATTACTACAAAAATCAGATACAGTTATGTGGCATTTTTAAATACCCGATTTGTGCCTAAATGGCCCGGCAATACAATATCAGCCGGAATAGGAGATTGCAAGGATGTGGCTACACTGATGATAACCATGCTAAGAGCTCAAGGTATTGAATCCTACTATACTTTGGTAAAAACCAATCAGTATAACCGATTAGAAACGGTTCCTTCCTTAACCTTTGATCATGTGATTGTGTGCTATGTGATGGATGGTGTGAAACGCTTTTGCGATTTAACAACCAATTTTTATCCATTGTATGTTTTGCCCGAAATGGATAATGATGCCACTGGGTTATTAATTAAACCCGGAGTAAAAGAAACGTTTCACCTTCCAAATGATTTGGTGGATGCTTCTAAAACCGTTGCCAAGTATACGATTGATGCTGAACTAATGGCCGACAGGGATATGAAAATGAGTGTGAAGGCCGAGTATACCGGAACCGCAGGTGGTAATTTGCGCGAGATAATTTTTAGAACTGCTAAAAATAAATACAGCGATTTTGCATCGCTTTACTTTGGTCAGGATGTGTTTGAAAACAGCGTTTACGACAAAGTGAATTTTGTTAATTCCGAAGATTTTTCTAACCCCTTAAGCGTAGAGTATGGACTTACAGCCAAAGGATTTGCCGATAAGGTTTCGGGGTTGTATATCATTCGCATGCCGTATTTGGAAGCTGTTAAAAAAAATCAAGCCATTCTTGAAAATAACCGCACCAACCGCGTTGATTTAGAAAAAGTATTGAATGTGTATCCCTCGGAACAAGTGATTAATCTTAAAATTCCGGCAGGTTACAAATTGGCTGAGTTGCCGCAAAATATTGCCCACAGCTCTTCTTTTTCTAACTATAGTGTTACTTTTAGAGAAACCCCAACGGGACTGCAAATCACAAAAAAGCAAAAATTCTTTAAAACCATTATTGAAATAGAAGAGTTTGATTCATTTAAAACAGACTATCTTAAACTCTTAGATCTCGATAAATTTAAGATAGCCTTGGTAAAAAAATAGTTGTCATAAAATGGCAAAATAAATGTATTAAACCGAAAATATATGCATAATTTTGTTCTATAATTGAAATATTATGACAACAAACATGCTTTTTGGAACCTTAATTAAAGAATTAAGGAATCAAAAAAATTTAAAGCTTATTGATTTATCCACCCATATAGGGATGGATAAAGGCTTGTTGAGCAAAATTGAAAACAACGAACGTCGTGCCACCAAAGATCAGGTGGAGAAGTTTATTCAAGTGTTGGATGCCAATCCACAAAGGCTTCACACGTCATGGTTAGCTTCAAAAATTATTTACGAATTAGAAGATCAGGATTATGGACTGGAAGCCTTAAAGTTAGCTGAGCAAATAGTTAAGTACAATGCGATTAAATCAGAATCGTTGGAGGATTTGGAAATAGATTTAATTGCTTTTAAAAATCAATTGGATACCTACAGGCCAATTCCTGCTTTGCAATTAGAAAACTTGATTAATGCCTATAAAATTGATTACACATTTGAAAGTAACCGAATAGAAGGCAATACCCTTACGCTTCAGGAAACGGCTTTGGTGATAGAAAAAGGTTTAACTATTAATGGCAAATCTATGCGGGAGCATTTAGAGGCTATTAATCATGCCGAAGCTATTGATTTTATTGCCGATTTGGTGAAATACAATACCCCGTTTACTGAACGAATTTTGCTTCAAATACATTCATTGTTATTGCGAGGAATTGATAAAGAAAATGCAGGCAGATATAGAAATATTCAGGTGAGAATAGGTGGAAGTGCTTATTTGCCGCCGGCACCCTATCTCATTCAAAAGCAAATGGAAGATTACTTTTTGTTTTATGAAACCAATGTTACAAAAATGCATCCGATTGTTTTGGCGGCCGATATGCATGAAAAACTGGTAACCATTCACCCGTTTATTGATGGAAATGGCCGAACTTCACGATTGGTAATGAATTTAATAGCTTTACAAAACGGGTACCCTCTTATCAATATTTCGGGCGAAAAAATGAACCGGATGGATTATTACAATGCATTGGAACAAATTCAGGTGCATGGAAACAATAAAGTATTTCGGTTATTGGTAGCTAATTATTCAAAAGCTTCACTTAATGAATGGATAAAAGTATGCTCATAAGTAATGGGCATAGTTTTATTAATAGCTAATTTTATAATATTTATCTAAACTCTGTTTGTTTCTGATTTTAATATCAGACTTTTGAAATCTTAAATCTCAAATATGTTTAATAAAAAATTAATATGGTCGTTGGTTTTAATGGCTACATCAAGTTTGGCTATTGGCCAAAGTGCTCCTGAAAATTGGTTTAACTTGGATTTAAAAGCCAATAAAGTATTGGGTGTGAGTACCGAAAAAGCGTATGAAAAAGTTTTGAAATCTAAAAAATCGGTTCAGGTTATTGTAGGAGTGCTTGATAGCGGTGTAGACGAGGACCACGAAGATTTAAAAAATGTGATGTGGATTAATGAAGACGAAATACCCGGCAATACTATTGACGATGATAAAAACGGGTATGTGGATGATATTTTTGGATGGAATTTTATTGGTGGTAAAGATGGAAAAAACGTAGAAAAAGATTCGTATGAGATTACCCGTGTTTACAAAAAACTAAGTGACAAGTACGAAAACATGCCTGAAACTTCCATGACGGATGCTGAGAAAAAGGAATATCAAAAGTTTTTAGAACTAAAGGTTGATTTTTTACAAAAGAGCATCCAGTCTAAAGCGATGTTCGAAATATATGCTAAATCACTTAAACGCTTTGAAGCCATAGAGAATGGAATAGGAAAGGGTGAAAATTTTACGGTAGAAGATTTAAAAAATTACAAGCCTGCCAATTCTCAAGAAGCTGCAACCGTTGATAAATTTATAACCTATATGCAAACCGGTGAAAAATATTCAACCATTAAAACCAACTTAAAACAAGCCTATGAGAATTTTGATAAAGAAGCCAATTATGGATACAATGTAAATTATGATTCACGCTTAATCGTAGGGGATAATTACGAGGATCAAACAGAAAAATATTATGGAAATAATGATGTTACAGGTCCTGATGCCTCACATGGAACGCATGTGGCGGGTATTATAGGAGCCCAACGCGATAATAGTTTGGGTGTAAAAGGGGTTGCCAATAATGTTAAAATTATGTCGGTGAGATGCGTGCCTGATGGTGATGAGCGTGATAAAGACATTGCTAATTCCATTCGCTACGCGGTAGATAATGGAGCTAAAGTTATCAATATGAGTTTTGGAAAAGCATTTCCATGGAACAAAACCATAGTGGATGAAGCGGTAAAATATGCGGAATCAAAAGATGTATTGCTGGTGCATGGTGCTGGAAATGATTCAAAAGATATCGATGTAAATATTAATTACCCCAATCCAAATATAGCTGCTGATAACGAACGGGCCACCAATTGGGTTGAAGTAGGAGCTTCATCATGGGTAAAAGGAAAAGGAGCTACTGCAAATTTTTCAAATTTTGGCAAAAAGAATGTGGATGTATTTGCCCCGGGTGTAAGTATCTATTCAACCATCCCGGGTTCAAAATATGCCTCTTTTGATGGTACCAGTATGGCTTCGCCTTGCACGGCAGGTGTAGCAGCCTTAATTCGTTCCTATTTTCCTGACCTAACAGCAGCACAAGTACGAACCATCTTAATGAAATCGACTACTAAGGTAAAGAAAAAAGTATACTTACCGGGTACCCAAAAAAGCACCAAACTTAAAAAAATATCAGTAACCGGAGGAGTTGTAAATGCCTTTAAAGCAGTGAAGTTGGCTGATAAAATGAGTAAGTTTTAAATAGTATTTTTAAACATTATTATTTATCATAGATTCGCCATCTCAAAACGAATCTATGAAACGAAATTTTATCCTACTCATCTTGTTCTTTCAGCTGACTGCATATGGTCAGGAGACTGAAAGGAAAATTCCAAAATCAGATGCCAATTATCTAAAATATTTGGATGATGGAAAATTGGATTTAGCCAAAACTGCTCTAACTGTAGATTTATCTAACATTTTAAATACTGAAATCGGTTTTTTGCTTGAACAACAAATTTTTAAAGGTTTCTCGATACAAGTTGGGGGAGGAATTATTCCAAAGTATTTGGGTTTGCTGGAAACCAGAACGTTGTTGTCGGGAAGTAAAGATGGTGACTCTATTATGAAAATTGGTTACAAGGGTGATGGGCTAGGAACATCATTTACTGTTATGCCAAAATTTTATCTTTCACGAAATGGAATAACAAATGGCAGCTACATCGGATTAAAATATAAGCATCAAAATGTTCCTCTTCAGTTTGGAGGAAAATCCATATCTCAGCATTACCAATTAATATTTGGTTCTCAGTTTATATTTTATAAGAAAATGGCTGTTGATTATGGATTAGGTTTTGGTTTTAGAGACGTTGAAACTGTCTTTCCAAAGTCTACGGTTATTCCGTTTGAGGAGGGAACTTTTAGTAATGCAACATTTAATGTTCATCTGGGTATAGGTCTTTTCTTGGGGAAAAGTCAATTAAAGGAGTTTGATGGAGGCTCAAAAAAGGTTAAAAAATCTAATAAAAAGGAGGAAAGCAATGAAGATTAAATTCCTATTACTACTGTGTATTTTTTCATTTGCCACGAGTTATGGACAAAATAAAAAAAAGACGTCTAAGAATGAAACCAAGAAAGGTGAGCTAAAGGTTGAAAAGAAACGAATCGGAAATCATGGAAAAATAATATCGCATTGCATGGGTATTACAGAAAGTTACGGTGATGGATTTGTTGTAGCTTACAACTCATTAAATGCCAGATCGATTGTAGCTACTGGTGGCAGAATTTTCCCTCATATAATGCACTATGAAAATTTTTCATCGCTGTTTATTACACGAGTTAATAGTGACTTAAGTATAGATAGCAAGGTAAAAATAAGAAATACCCTTTTAGGAAAAAAAGTCAATTATCACCAATTATTAAAAGTTGAAAATACTTTTTTTGTGACTTTTACCTATACAAATATGTCAGCCTTAAAAACATATTTCTTTGCCCAAAAGTATGATGCAGAAAATGAAACATTTGAAGGAAATCCTTTTAAGATAGCAGAATTACCTTACGAAAAGAAAAGAAGAAGGGATTTTGTTGGAGTTACCAGTATTTATTCTCAAAACAAAAAATGTGTTGCTATTTGTTTAAAAAAGGATGCAAATGATGATTATTCTAACCCTCTAATCTGTGTATTAGACAAAAACCTTCAAATACTAAATTACTTAAAACCTACAGACCAAATATTAAATGGTAATAAGGGGTATTTTAAAGATATTTTAGTTTCCGATTATGGTGATATAGTTGTTCATCAAAACGAAAATTATACGACGAAAGAGGTTAAAAAAGGAAGGAAAACCAAAAAGAATGGAGAAATTTCTAAAGATTTAAAGGCTGCTAAGGTATTTATGGTTAGCAAAGAAGGTAAGTTTTATTTGTATAAGCCGGAAACAGAGGGTAATAATGTAGCAGGAAGTTTGATAATAAAACTTAATGAAGACAATACAAAGGTATTAATAGCCGGGATTTATTCAGAAAACAGCAATGCACAAGGTGAGTTTAGCGCAGTTTTGGATATGGAAGATTTTGAAGAAATAAAATATGTTCAATATCCATTTTATGAAGAGATGATAAATTCCTACCTAACAGGAAAGGAAGATAAAGAAGAATCAAAAAAAACGACAACCAAAAAGAGCAAATATTTGAGTGACTCTGAATCTCCAAGCAAGAAGGGAAAGTCAATAACAAAATCGCTATTTATTAATGATGCCATCTTTGAAAAGGATAGTTTTATGTATGGTATGTATGAGGATATTTACAGTGTTATTTACACCTCATCAAACTCAAAAGGACAAACATCTTCATATACTGTTTATGTTTATGGGGATATGCTAATAACCCGGCCCGCTGAAGAGGAGAGAAAATATACGGTTGTAAGAAAAAATCAGCAAAGTAGATTTGTCAATACTCCACATACAACAAGCTTTATTTCAAAAGATAATTCATTAGTTGTCTTTTTGGCGTATACCACAATTGGTTTATCAAGCATTAGACCGGCTATTCTTACAGTAGACAAAAACGATATAAATGGGGTTAAATCATTCAAAGTATTAAACAAAGAGCAACCTGTGATTTTAACAAATAAATTTATGATTAAGGACACAGAGTTTTTTACAATTAAGACGGGATATAGCCTTGAGATTAAGAAAATAATAATTAAAATTTAATCTTCATTTACTTGTTCTGTTGGTAGGGTATTGTTATTGCAACTATGAAGAACCTCATTTCACTTCTTACCTTATTTGTTTTCTTTTCCTGCGGCAATCGTGCTGCCGAAACAACGAATGAAGCCGCTTATGATATGGCTCCTGCTGCAGTTACGGAAGAAGTTAAAACGTCATCAGATGGATTTTCGGGCGGTGATGTAAGTGGGGCAAAAGAGGAACCTGAGGATAAAACAAAGGCAGATTTAACGGCTACTTCCCAAAAGCTTATAAAAACCGGCTTTTTAACGATAGAGGTTGAAAATTATAAGGAAAGCCGCAAAAAAATAAAGGATTTGGTAATAAAAAGTGGTGGGTATTTGGGCAATGAGTCTGAAACCAATGAAACCTACCGAATTTCGAACGAGCTAACCATTCGCATTCCGGCCAAGGCTTTTGATCAAATGATGGAAGGTTTAATGGCTGAGGGAATAAAAACCGATAGCAAACGCATAGAAGTGCAGGATGTAGGGGAAGAATATGCAGACCTTACTGCCAGAATTGAAGCCAAAAAAGCGGTAGAGAAACGTTATCTTGAAATACTGAACAAGGCTAATAAAATTAGTGATATTTTAGAGGTTGAAGAAAAGCTTAGGGTAATAGGCGAGGAAACAGAAGCAGCTCAGGGTAGAGTAAAATATTTGGAAAGTCAGGTTTCATACAGCACTATTCATCTAAGTTTTTATAAAACATTGGATGCCAATTATACTCCCCCATCAGGCCCCGGTTTTTTTAGCCGCATTTGGGAAGGACTAGCCAGAGGTTGGGAAAATGCATTAAGTTTTATGGTGGGTGTGGCCTATTTTTGGCCATTTTGGTTGGTTGTGGTTTTAGTTTATTATTGGTTTCGCAAACGCCATATTTGGCCATTTCGCAAAAAGCAATCCTCTAAAATCCCTAATTCGTAACGCCCAATTCCAGATTATTTATAGCAGCAATGCCGGGCAATTCTTTGCCTTCAAAATATTCGAGCAAAGCCCCGCCACCTGTGGAAACATAGCTAACTTTATCTTCCAAATGAAATTTGTGAATAGCTGCCGCTGAGTCGCCACCACCAATAAGTGAAAATGCACCATTACTTGTAGCATCTGCCAGGGACAAAGCTACTTGCTTGGTTCCGTTGGCAAAGGCATCCATTTCAAATACACCCATTGGGCCGTTCCATAGAATGGTTTTGCTGGTAGTTATCACTTTTTTATAGGTTTCGGTAGCTTCTTTTCCAATATCCAATCCCATCCATCCTTCTGGTATTTCATTGCTTGGTGCATTGCTGGTATTGGCATCATTGCTAAAATTATCAGCAATAATTGAGTCTAAAGGTAAATAAATTTTTACACCCTTGGCTTCAGCACGATTCAAAATTTCTTTGGTAAGTTCTACCCGCTCTTCTTCAAACAAGGATTTACCTATTTGCCCGCCTTGTGCCTTTATGAACGTGTAGGACATGCCACCACCGATAATGATGTTATCAGCAATATTTAAAAGGTTTTCGATAATTAATATTTTATCGCTAACCTTAGCACCACCTACTATAGCTGTAAAAGGACGTTGTGGATTATTCATCACCTTTTCAGCATTGGCTACTTCTTTAGCCATTACGTAACCAAAGCATTTGGCAGCAGGAAAAAATTTGGCAATGATGGCCGTACTGGCGTGAGCCCGGTGAGCTGTTCCAAAGGCATCATTTATATAAAAATCGCCCAATTTTGAAAGCTTTTCAGCAAATTCTTCATTCCCTTTTTCTTCTTCTTTATAAAACCGTAAATTTTCTAAAACTAAAACCTCACCTGCCTTTAAATTTTTAGATTGTTCAATGGCATCATTTCCGATACAATCTGCAGCAAATTTTACGGTTAAACCTAATAATTTGCTTAGGTGACTAAGGATATGTTTTAAGGAGTATTTGTCGGTTGGTCCTTCTTTGGGTCGGCCAAGATGCGACATCAGAATAACACTTCCTCCATCCTTTAAAATTTTAGTGATAGTAGGCATAGCGGCTGTTATTCTTGAATCGTCGGTAATATTAAACTCAGCATCCAAGGGAACATTAAAGTCAACACGAATTAAGGCTCGTTTTCCTGAAAAATTATAATTGTCAATCGTATTCATGGAGGGTATTATTTATTTTTATTAAATTCAGCCATAGCATCATATTTTTGGGCTATTTCGCCTTTTCTCAAAATCTTAATTTTAAGGATATAATCGTTGGTTCGGGTTAAAAAAGGAACTTCGGAACCCGATATTAATTCGCCAAAAACAGTGTGAACACCATCTAACCATGGAGTTGGTGCAAGGGTTATAAAAAACTGACTGCCATTGGTAGCCGGTCCTGAATTAGCCATAGCAAACAAACCTGCTCTATCCAGTTTAAGGTCTGAAAATTCATCTTTAAACTGATATCCTGGGCCACCTGTTCCATCGCCTTTAGGATCGCCGCCTTGTATCATAAAATTTTGAGGGTCGCCATTGGTTAAACTAATAACTCTGTGAAATTTTAAACTATCGTAAAATGGAACACCGGGTTTGCGAAAAGTATTGAGCATATTCCCTTCGGCCAAAGCCACAAAATTAGCTACGGTCATAGGGGCTTTCTCCGGAAATAACTTTCCAATCATTACACCCTTTGTGCTGTAAATGATAGCATAAAGCCCGTTGGTAGTATCAACGGTTGGTATAGATTGTTCTTCGGTTTCAGTGGTTGTTTCGGTGGTTTTATTTTGGCAGGCCGAAACCAAAATGACAGGGATAATAAGAAAGAATAATTTAAGTTTTTGCATACTTTTTTGTGTGTAAAAGAGGGTTTAAAAAATGAGTGTGCAAAGATAATGGATTCAACACTTTATTTTTGTAGCACATGTCAAAACCTATTTCCATCCAAATTGGCAATTTGCTTTATAAGCACTTTTACACCGTTTACAATATCGTATATCCAATATTTAAAAACAGGCAGGATGCGGATGAAATAAATTATTTAAAAAAAATAATTAAACCGGGATATACCATTTTGGATATAGGAGCCAATATTGGTTTTTATTCTAAAATATTATCAAAATGTACAGGAACTTATGGCAAAGTACATTCATTTGAACCCGATGTTATTAATTTTAAACATCTTAGAAAAAACACAGGTCAATTGGTAAATGTGGTGCTGAATAATAAAGCTGTAAGTGATAAATCGGGAACGTTAAATGTTTATAAATCAAAAGATTTAAACGTAGACCACCGCACGTATCCAGTGGGGGAATATGAATCCATTGATGTGATAGAAGCGATATCTATTGACGAGTATGTGAACAATGCCTTTGAAGTAAACATTATAAAAATGGATATTCAAGGTTTTGAAGTTTCAGCCCTTAAAGGCATGGAAAAAACCATCAAAGCCAATCCTGAAATTAAGCTATTGTTGGAGTTTTGGCCACATGGCTTGCATGCTGCAGGCAGCTCTGTTGCACAGTTTTGTGACGTAATAAATTCGTTAGGGCTTAAAATTCAGTTTTTGGAAAAAGAAAATCTTTTGCCTTTTGATGAAAAGAATATTCCAACTTATGAAACTTGGGTATTGGGAGAATACAAAAATATTCTGGTGACGGCTGTTTAAGTAACATTATATTAATTGAGGATTAATCAATATGATAGTGACTGTAACCTCTCTTAAACTTAGAAAGCTTTGGAATTTTTTTCGTCTTTCATTTTATGGAATGCAGGTAACGAAACAATCCAAAACGCAAAAAGGATTTATTACAATGAAAAATACCGGATTTGGTTATATGCATTATACCCTTTCGGCATGGGAAACTGAGGAGGATGTGAAAAATTTTGCAAAATCAGGAGCCCATTTGCAAGCAATGAAAGAAATTGCTGCCATTGCCACACAAATAGCAACATATACCTATGAAGCAGATAAGATGCCTTATTGGAAGGAAGCTAAAGAATTGCTGATGCAGAAGGGGAAGGTTTTGAGGTTTTAGAAAAAGTATAAATTTTAAATATTGTTTTTCTTAGCTTTGTATTATGCAAGTAAAAAATCCAGGGGCAAAAATTATTAAAGACGGAAAGGGCAAGAACCGATACCTTCAGCTCGATTTAAAAAAAACCGATGCTTCTTGGTATGAGCTTTTGGAAGATATCATAGATTTAATTGATATTGAAAAACGCAAGGGAGAAGAAACCATAGATTTCAATGAATTTATTACTACAGAAAATAAGCGAAGAGGTATAAAAAAAATTGCCGGAGTTGACTTATAAAATAAAACTATATAAGTCTTTTACTAAAGAAGTGAAGGTTCTCTCTTCGCGAGATTATCAGAAACTAATCAAATCTATTCACCAGCTTGCAACAAATCCTTATCCTGCAGGTTTCAAGAAATTAAAAACATCGGAAGACGATTATTTTAGAATTAGGGTTGGTAACTATCGGGTCATCTATCAGGTTAATGCTGAAGAGGTAGAGATATTAATAATTAAAGTTGGTCATCGCAAGGATGTGTATTCCTGATTTTATAGAATTTATTTATGAATTTTAAATCGTTTATATCATCTATTAATTCCTGGAACGACTTTAAAAACGTTCTTGACACCAAAACCAAATTTGAAAAAGGGAAGGCCTTTGAAGAATTAACCAAATATTATTTACAATATAATCCAGTTTATAAAACCAAACTGAAACAAGTTTCTTTTATCGGTTGGTGTCCCACCAAACGAAACAAATAAATGGAATGTGGGTCCGTGAAGACACGGACCAATAAGATTGTAATCTTTCACCTATTTTATTAATCCCCTTTTCCAAATTAATATTTTACATTTGCTCTGAAATTCAAACTCAGGAAAAATGAGAACCAAACTCTTACTCATTTTATTCTTCTCTACTTTTGGAGGGTTGCGGCTAAATGCCCAAACTCCCGATACCATAACCATTTGTAAAGATATCAGAAACATTGTTTTTAGTATTAAAACCATAACCGGCAATGCCATAGCTTGGCAATGGACACTTACCGGCACGTCATTTTCAGGAAAATTAACGGATAGTGTTTGTGGCCCCGTTCCTTACAATACCATCGGGGTGTATACCGCCAACTGTAAGGTTTCCTACAACAATGCAAAAGACAGTGTTCACAAATTCATAATCAAAGTGTTTGATGGAAAAGTGCAAATGCCTGCAATTAGAGACACCGCCTTGTGTGGTCCGGTAAATCTAACTCTGGATGCCGGAAATGCCACCAATCCTTTAGTCAACTATAAATGGATGCCCGGCGGGCAAACAACACGAAATATTGCTATTAATTCGCCGGGTTCTTATGGAGTTAGTGTTTTTATTATAGATGATTTTTCTTACAAATGCACCAATTGTGTGGCTTGCGATAGCCAAACAAAACAGATTACTGTTACACGAGGTGCAAAAGCTACTGTAGATTTAGGTCCCGACCGATTTATCTGTGGTGATAACCCTGCAATTCTTGACGCAGGACCGGGATATTCATCGTATCTGTGGCTGCCCAATAATGAAACTTCGCAATCCATTTCGGTACTTACCAGTGGCGATTATTCTGTTACCGTAATTAATTCGGATGGGTGCAGTGCTTCCGACCAAATTAATTTAAAGGATAGTTGCCCTATGTACATTTTTGTTCCCAATGCTATTTCAGCGGATAAAAATGGCAGCAACGATATTTTTACCTGGGGTGGAAACATAAAAATTAAAACCTACCGACTTGAAATTTTTAACCGTTGGGGCGAAAAGATGTTTGAAACGGAAGACCCGACCAAAGGTTGGGATGGAAGTTACAAGAAAGAACCTGTTATTCAGGGCGTTTATTGGTATAAAATAGAATGCAAGGATACCAACGATGAAAAACATTTCTTAAAAGGCACTATAACGGTGCTGAGGTGAGGTTATAAATTTCGGCCGGTGAAGACACCGCCTGATAAACTATTAAGGGATTAGAAAAAGTATTAATTCCCCTCAATCACATTCCCAATGGCATTGTCATAAAGGGTTTCATAATCCTTTAATGAACCAGCCAAGGTTCCGTCAATTACCATATCTGAGCCCTTCACTGTTCCTATATTTCGGAAAGGAGTTCCGGATTTTTGAAGTTCGTTTTCAAAGTTCGCTTTATTCTCAGGTTTTATAGAAACCACAATACGGCTTTGGGCTTCGCCAAATAAGAAAGCATCGGTTCTGAAGTTTTTATCGGTCGTTATTTCAAAACCCAATCCGCGGTGCTTGGCACTTTCAAATAAAGCAACAAAAAGTCCTCCTTCGCTCAAGTCGTGGCAACTTTGAAGATGGTTATTTGTTATTAAGTTATAGGTTACTTGTTGAAGATTATATTCCTTATCCAAATCAAAATAGGGAGCAGGGCTGTTGTTTACATTTCTGTATTTGGCAAGGTATTGTGAGGAAGCTATGTCGTTATGATTTTCACCCAAAAGATAAATTAGGTCTCCTTCATTTTTAAAATCAAGGGTCATAATGTGTTCAGGCTTTTCAATAATTCCTACCATACCAATCGTTGGGGTTGGGTAAACCGCCTCACCATCGGTACTTTGGTTATAAAAACTCACGTTACCTCCGGTTACCGGGGTTTCAAACTTGCGGCAGGCACGGCCCATTCCATCAATGGAATTTTTAAACTGGTAATAAACACCTTTGTCATAAGGGTTTCCAAAGTTTAAACAATTGGTAACACCGCTTGGAACACCACCTGAGCAAACAATATTTCGGGCTGCTTCGGCCACCGCAATGGCACAACCCACTTCAGGGTCGGCCCATACATAGCGGCTGTTGCAATCTACAGTTAATGCCAGTGATTTGTTGGTTCCTTTTACCATAACTACGGCTGCATCACTCGGGCGGTTGGTACTTTGGTTTACCGTTCCCACCATACTGTCGTACTGGTTATAAATCCATTGTTTGCTAGCTATATTTGGAAGTTGGATAAGAAAAGTTATAACATCTTTTAAATCTCCCTTTACATCCGAAACGGAGTTAATATCAAATTTTTTATTTTCAGCAATATAAGCCGGTTCGGCCCATTCACGAGCGTACACAGGAGCTCCGCCACCCAATGCCAAACTTTCAGCCGGAATATCGGCTTCCAGCACATCGTTCATATAATATTCAACCCGTCCGGTATCGGTTACTTCACCAATGCAGGCATAGGTCAAATCCCATTTTTTAAATATATCAATGGCTCTTTGCTCCTTGCCTTTATGCAAAATCACCAACATGCGTTCCTGGCTTTCGCTTAGCAAAATTTCCCAGCCTTTCATATCGGCTTGTCGCATAGGTACTTTGTCTAACTGAACTTTCATACCTGTTCCGCTTTTGGCGGCCATTTCGGCGGTGCTGCAAGTGATACCAGCTGCTCCCATATCTTGCATACCAACAACAGAGTCGGTATCCAGTAATTCCATCGATGCTTCCAAAATCAGTTTTTCCCAGAAAGGGTCACCCACCTGTACCGATGGTAAATCGTTAATGCTATCTTCTGAAATATCTTTACTGGCAAAGGCCGCCCCATGGATTCCGTCTTTACCGGTAGCGGCTCCAAAAATATACACAGGGTTTCCCGGTCCATCAGCTACAGCACTTACCGTACTTCCAATTTTAGCAATCCCCACACTCATGGCATTTACCAAAATATTGGTTTCATAACAATCATCAAAATATACTTCGCCACCAACTGTTGGAATTCCAAAGGCGTTTCCATAATCACCGATTCCTTTTACCACACCTTTCACCAACCACTTGGTTCGGTCGGTATTTATGTTCCCAAAACGCAACGAGTTTAGTTGAGCAATCGGTCTTGCTCCCATACTAAAAATATCGCGATTAATTCCACCAACACCCGTGGCAGCACCTTGGTATGGTTCAATTGCACTTGGGTGATTGTGACTTTCAATCTTAAAACACACCGCCAATCCACCACCAATATCTACTAACCCTGCATTTTCTTCGCCGGCTTTAGCCAACATCATTGGGCCTTCTTTGGGTAGGGTTTTTAGCCAGGTAATTGAATTTTTGTAAGAACAATGCTCACTCCACATTACTGAATAGATAGACAATTCAGTGAAATTTGGGGTACGACCTAAAATGCTTTTGATTTTTTCAAATTCTTCAGGTAACAAACCGAGAGTTTGAGCTTGTTCAAGAGTAGCAAGAGATTGAGAAGATGATTGTGTCAATTTATTTACGATTTTAGATTGGGAGGGGCAAAGGTAATTTATTTTGTTATTTATTTAACACGGAGGCACAGAGAACACGGAGGTTCAAATATGTAATTTTTTTCTTTTTGTTCCTTTTTCTTTGTGCCCTCTGTGCCTCCGTGTTAAAATTTTCATAATCTTGCATTTCAAAACAATCCATGCCAAGCCTAAAATTAGCAACCCCAAAAGATCTTCCAATAATTTACCAATTGGCTGAAAAAATATGGTACGACCATTATTTAAGCATCATTACTGCAGAGCAAATAGAATACATGCTGGCTAATTTTTATAGTTTGCAAAATCTTGAAAAACTGAAGAGCGAAGGGCAAATGTTTTATTTGATACAGGATGAAACCAATAATTCTATTGGTTATTTAGCGGTAACCGAAAATCAACCCGGCCATTGGTTTATGAATAAGTTTTATATAAACACAGATGCTCAAGGAAAAGGAATTGGGGCGAATATTTTAAAGCAATGGGAAAATTTAGCCCAACCAAAAGAATTGAGTTTGCAGGTGAACCGCAAAAATTTTAAGTCGATAAATTTTTATTTTAAAACAGGCTTTGTAATAAAAGAAGTAGCCGATTTTGATATTGGAAACGGGTTTTCGATGGATGATTATATTATGGTGAAAGGGTATTAATATTTCACACCAAGTTTATCATAAATAAAATGCAACAACCAGGCCGGTCCAATTAATAAGAATTGTAAATCTTGCAGAAAGGATGGTTTTTTGCCTTCTATTTTATGGCCGATAAACTGCCCAATCCATGCCACTACAAAAATTGCTAAAGAAATTAAAGCCAGTTTTCCTCTGGTTTCTAAAGCTTTAAAAATTTCAAGATTTCCCCATAGTATGAGTAAGCCAATTACAAAAAAACCATAAAACATAACTTTGGATAAGCGCATATAGTAAATCCAGGCCCAAACAAAAAATGCAAAGGCATAATTTAATACAAACGATTTTTCGGCTAAAAATGGATTGGGAATGGCCATTAATAACCCCGCCAAACTGAACATTATACTTGGCACACATATCCAGTGAATGAGTTTGTTGGTTGTATTTTTGTGGCTTTCGCCATAGGTTTCCAAAAGTTGATGAATGGTTTGCATGGTATCAAACATAAAAGGGAATTTTTGTAAAAACAAACTTTAAGATAAAAGAAATAACACGGAGGCACGGAGAAAAGTGAGTTCCACGGAGATAATTTATAAATCTTTATTTTTCTCTGTATCTCTGTGCCTCCGTTTTAAGTTACTTGCAATAGTGCTTAAATTACTGTTGGTTTGAATTTGCAAATAAAATGCCCTTAAATTCATTCACACTTAATGTGAAATTTGTTTTATGGGCATTCCATTTGGCCTATAACTTAAAAACAGAAAATTACAAATGAGTCGTAAAATATTCATATTTCTTTTGGTTGGTGTGCTGCTGGGAATTGGCGGCAGTAAATGGTACAATTCGTTTCAAAATGCAAAGGAGGAAACCTCAAAAATTTCAGTAGATAGACTGATTGCAAGTTCGGACACAGAATCTTCAGTGACCGATTCGGACGATGAAATTTCTGCAAAAGTGTATGAAATTTTGAAGTATGTGCAAACCTTTCATGAACCAAAAGATGGCTATGTTGGCGGAAAGGTATTTCATAATTACGAAGGAAATTTACCCAAAACAAAACACAATGGTGATAAAATAAAATACCGCGAATGGGATGTAAATCCTAAAAAGGGAATGTTAAAAAGAGGCAAAGAGCGTCTTGTTACCGGTGATGATAAATCAGCATGGTATACCAATGATCATTACAAAAGCTTTAAAAAAATAAACTAATGGCACTTCAACTTTTACCTATAAACGAATCCTTCAACCTCAAGTGTGACAATGCTTCCTATATGATTACACTTGATGGAAACCGATGTAAAACAAAGGAAATGCTTCTGAATGAACTTGCCTCTATTTTTAAATTTCCAAAGCATTTTGGGCAAAATTTTGATGCTTTGTATGATTGTTTAACAGATTTGGAATGGCTGGGAGTAGACCATATTTATTTCTTAATTATTCATCCTGCTTTAATTTGTGCGGATGAAAAGGATAATGAACCCAAAGAGATTTTTGATGTTCTATTGATGGATGTTTTAAAAGCCTATCAACACAATCCAATGCACTTTCATCTGATTGCAGAAAAATCATTCCTAAAAATCATTAACCCAAACTAAATTTGGATAAAAAAACTCTTGCCAACGCTTATTTAAAGCTGCACATTGCTATTTTTCTGTTTGGGTTCACAGCTATTTTAGGCAAACTAATTACCCTACAGCAAATAGGATTGGTGTGGAACAGGCTTTGGATAAGCTTTGTTGGTTTAATGCTGCTGCCGGGAGTTATTAAAGGATTGCAAAGCCTTTCAAAAAAAGACATTCTTCGGTTTTCGGGCATTGGCGTGCTGGTGGCTTTACACTGGGTTACGTTTTATGGCTCCATAAAATTGGGAGACAGTGCCTCCATAACACTGGCTTGCCTTGCTACATCGCCGCTTTTTACTTCAATTATTGAACCTATTCTAAACAAAAGAAGGATATTAAAAACAGAAGTCTTGCTGGGATTAGTAACCATTTTAGGGGTTTATTTTGTAATGGGTGTTGGAAGTTTTTATTATCCGGCTATCATCACGGCTATTATTTCAGCACTTCTGGCATCAACGTTTTCAAGCCTTAATAAAAAATTTATTGGTCAAAAAAACACCTTATCTGTGTCGTTTTTAGAGTTCTTTTCAGGCTGGAGTTTTTTGTGTTTGCTTTTACCTTTTTATTTCTATTGGGATAGTAGTTTTAGTATTATGCCTCGAGCTATAGATTTAATAAAACCTTGGCATTTCAGTTGGTTAGGAATAAGTTCCGATTGGTATTATTTAGTAGTTTTAGGATTGCTATGCACTTGTTTGGCTTTTGTTTTTAATCTCCAAGCTTTAAAGCATGTTTCGGCGTTTACGTCCAATTTAAGTATTAATCTGGAGCCGGTGTATGGTATTATTTTAGCAGCCTTAATTTTCCATGAAAATACCGAACTTAACTTTCAGTTTTATTTAGGAACTGCCATAATATTGAGTTGTGTGGTGTTTCACCCACTTTTACAAGGTTACGAAAGGAGAAAAATAAATGAAATCAGATAACGCCATAGTATTGTTTGATGGGGTTTGTAATTTTTGCAATAGTTCCATTAATTTTATTATAAAACGGGACCGAAAAGGTTACTTTAAATTTGCGCCATTGCAAAGTGAAATTGCTCAAAAATTGGTAGGAGACAAAACCAAATCTATGCCCGAATCGGTTATATTAATTGAAAGTGGACATACATACGACCGTTCATCTGCCGCATTGCGAATAGCCAAAAAACTGGATGGATTTTGGCCTGTGCTTTATATTTTTACCATTGTGCCAAAACCAATTCGCGATGCCATTTATAATTTAATAGGCCGAAACCGCTACAAATGGTTTGGCAAAACAGAAGCCTGCATGATACCAACACCGGAAGTGAGAAGCCGATTTTTAGATACGAATTAAAAATGAAAATATATTATAACCCTCGCTGTTTGAAATGCCGCGAAACATTAAAACTTATAGAAAGTAAAGGCAAAACAGCCGAAATAGTAGATTATTTAAACCATCCGCCAACGCTTGAAACCTTGCAAAATATTATTAAAGTTTTAGAAATTAAACCGGAAGAATTACTTCGAAAAAAGGAGCCTGTTTTTATTGAAAGATATAAAGGCAAAAAACTTTCGGATAAGGAATTTTTGGAAGCAATGGTTCAAAATCCTCAGCTTATTGAACGCCCTATTGTTATTGATGGAAATAAAGCTATTATTGGCCGACCGCCGGAACGGGTTTTAGATTTACTCTAAAGTATTTATCCAATTAGCAATTTTTTTAAAAGAACTTGAACGTCCTTAGGAATAGGTTTGGTGCTATTTGTATTCACCAATTCTATAGAAGAGCTTGCAGAAATGAATAACAAAAGGAATAAAATAAAGAAAAACGGAATACATTTCATTCAAGTAAAAAATCAAATTTTATTTTTTATAGGTTCAACAGTTCTCAGGCATTTTACCAATTTTAACCTTTTTATCAAATGTCCTACCTAACCATTTAAGTTTTTGAGGTGGAAAACCAGCATCCGAACTTTGAATTGCAAAATGATCAGACTTTAAAAAATCAGTAATACCTTCAATATCTTCAGCTGCCATAAGAGGGAAAATCGGCATCAACATATTGGCTTTTTAACCATAAGCCTTCACTCTGGTTCGCAGTAATACTCTTGATTGCTCTTTGGTATATTTACCGATCCCTTTCTCCGTATTATTAGTAATATTTGATGTATGAATAGTGCCTACCAATTTTGGAATATCATCCATCATTTTGCCTGATAATTTTCCGTCTTCACCGCCGTGGCAAAGGGCACAATAATTCATCACAATTTTTTCGCCGCGTTTAATACTTATATCGTTTTCTTCTGCTGATATTGCTAATGAACTCATGGGTAAAGAGGCAATTGTGAGTCCAATCGCACAAATAAAAAAAACTGAGAGTAAAGTTTTAGTTTTCATAAAATCAATGTTTAGTCAATTTCTATTTAAAGAAAAACATTTCTAAATAAAATAGAAATAACTATTTGTTTCGAAGGTAATTATTAATTGGGTATGGCAATAGAAATGGAGTGATGAAAAATTTAATTTTCTAATTATGGAATTACGGTATAGGCTAAAAAGAGTTTAAAAAAAGATTTGAAATTTCTAGCGCAATACTGTCACCATACCTTTAAAGAAATAAGGACGATTGCGGCTATCACGAGCCATTATAGTAAACATGTAAGAGCCTTCTTGAACTGCTTCGCCTAAGTATGTTCCATCCCAACTAAATGTATTTGAATCACCACGGCGGTAGTATAATTTTTCACCCCAACGGTTGTATATTGTCATTTCTAAATCACGAATACCTATTCCACCAATTTTAAATTCATCATTTATTCCGTCATCATTTGGCGAAAATGCATTAGGAATAAAGATAATGAAGGTGTCGATGACGAATACATATTGTTGGCTACTATCTCTGCACCCCCATTGATTTATGGCTAATAAGCTTATTTTTATATTCCCCGAATCGTTAAAAATTTTAGTAAAATTTTTAGCATCAGTTTCAAATTCATCTTCCACATCCCAACGGTAGCGGACAATACTGTCTCCTGTTGTAAAGTTGGTAAATTGTACAGGTGTTAAGCTTAAATTTATTTCAAACGGTGCATAATTGAAATCAACATTAGGTCGAGGATATGATGTAATAAAATTTGGCTTGGTAATAGTAGCTACACAATTGTTATTATCAGTAACTGTAAGAGCTACCGTATATTTTCCAGCCTTATTATATGTGGTTTGAGCTAGTTGACCTGCAGCTTTTTGACTGTTGCCAAAATTCCATTCATATTTTTTGAATCCTTGTCCACCTTCAAAATTTACAACCAATGGCTCGCATCCTTTTAAGGGCTTTGCTGTATAATTAAATACTGGTTTTGTGTTTACTTTTACTTTTATTGAATCGATAGAATTGCATTTATTTTTATCAGAAACTTTATAAAACACAGGATGATCTCCTGCCGCTGCTAAGGTGGGGTTAAAATTACCTGTAGCATCAATATAGCTTCCTCCATAAAATATACCATTTGGAGTGACCATTGGGGTTATAGCTTTTATACCATCGTTATCACAAAATGGTCCTGCAGGATTTATTCTTGCATCGGGCAATCCATTCACAGTTATTATAATAGAGTCTTTATTTTTACAACCATAGCCATCAGTTATTTTGTAAATAACTTTGTGTTTTCCAGCTCCCGCTTTAAAATTATTAAAAACGCCAAATGAGTCAATATAACTTCCACCAAAAAATCTTCCACCGGGATTAACCCTTGGTATTACTGTAATAGGATAGTTATTTGTACAATATGGTCCTGCTTGAATAATAGTGGCATCAGGTAATGCATTCACGATAATTGAAATAGAATCTTTGGCCCTACATTTATTTTTATCAATAAAAAGGTAGTATACTTTGCGTGTACCTATACCTGCCGTGTTTGGATTAAACTTACCCAAACTGTCAATAAATGTTCCGCCATAAAATTTCCCTCCTGAATTAATTTTTGCTTTAATATTTTGCAAGGCAGCATCAATGCAATATGGGCCAGCCGCAATAATTGATGCATCCGGCAATGGATTTACTAAAATGGAAATGCTATCTTGGCTGGTGCATTTATTAACATCTGTATATCGGTAATACACTTTTCTGTTAGTAGCTCCAGCTACTTTAGGATTAAACTTGCCTGTAGAATCAATATAACCACCACCCCAAAACTTACCACCCTTATTTATTTTAGGTGTAATAAGTTGTATGCCGGCATCTATACAAAATGGGCCTGAAGCATTAATTGCAGAATTGGGGAGCGGATTTACCCTTATCGAAATACTATCCTTATTGCTACATCCATTAACATCTGTTAGCATATAACCAATTTTATGCAGCCCTACTTTAGCTATGGCAGGATTAAATTTACCAGTAGAATCTGTGTAGGGTCCGCCATAAAATTTTCCACCAGTATTGGTTTTAGGTAGGATTTTTTGTACACCGGCATCAAGGCAATAAGGTCCTGCCGAATTTATTCGAGTATCCGGTAATGGATTTACTCTTACATAAATGCTATCACGATTGGCACACAAGTTAACGTCTGTAAATTGATAAACTATTTTATGCAGACCGGAAGTAGCGGTCTTTGGATTAAATGTGCCAGCTGAATCAATATATTTTCCTCCCGAAAAAGTTCCTCCATAATTATACTGTGGTTTAATACTTTGTACACCGGCATCAATGCAAAAAGGTCCGGCAGAAACAATTTTAGTATTTGGCAATGTATCTACCCAAATGGTAGAGCTATCTATCCCTATACATTTGTTACTATCAGTATAGGTATAAAGAATTTTATGCTCCCCCCCTGTTGCTGTTTTAGGATTAAAATTTCCTGCTGAATCGATGTAATTACCGCCGTAAAACATACCCCCTTTGTTTATTTTTGCCATGACAACTTGAGTTCCTGCATCTATGCAGAAAGGGCCAGCTTTTATTATTGATGCATCAGGAAGCGGGTTTATTGTTACCGCTATAGTATCAGAGTTTACACATCCCCTTGTGTCGGTAAAAATATAATGTATGGTGTTATTTCCGATAGTGGCATTTAGTGGATTAAATTTTCCGGCTGAATCAATATAGCTTCCACCGTAAAATTTACCCCCCGCATTAGTTTTAGCTTTAATTGTTTGAATACCTGCATCTAAACAAAATGGGCCGGCAGGTGTTATTGATGCATCAGGAAGCGGGTTTATAAGTATCTGTATACTATCGGTGTTAGTACAACCATTAATATCCCTAAATGTATAATAAACTTTATGAAGCCCTATCCCCGCTGTATTTGGGTCAAAGTCACCATTTGACTGTATATAGGTACCACCTGTAAATTGTCCTCCGGTATTTGATTTAGGTATTAGAGTTTGATTTCCGGCATCAACACAAAATGGGCCGGCTGCAGTAATACTTGCATCAGGTAATGGATTGACAGTAATACTTGTACTATCAATACTTGAACACGAATTAGTATCCTTAAAGTAATAATAAATTTTATGACTGCCTGCAGATGCTGTTTTAGGATTAAATACTCCGACTGAATCAATAAAAGAGCCACCATAAAATTTCCCATTTATGTTTACTTTGGCTGTTAAGGTTTGAATGCCTGCATCAATGCAAAACGGACCTGCCGAATTAATAGAAGCATCGGGTAATTTATTAACTCGAACCAAAATACTATCCTTACTGCTGCATTGATTAGCATCTCTTAAAGCATATAGAACTTTGTTAAGTCCAACAGAAGCCTTTACAGGATTGAATTTTCCGGCTGAATCAATATAATTTCCACCAAAAAATTTTCCTCCCCCTGTGGTCGTTGGAGTAATTGTCTTAAAGCCGGCATCAACACAATAAGGACCTGCACTATTAATGCTTGAATTTGGTAGTGGATTTACTTTTATTAGTGTTGAATCTTTGAACAAACAGCCATAAGAATCTTTGAATTGATAAAATACTTTATGATTCCCTGAACCAGCAGATTTAGGATTAAACTTTCCTAAATTATCAATATTAGCATGGCCATAAAAATTACCTGAAAATGTTGGCTTAGATTTAACATTCACTACTAAAACATCCGCACAAACAGGTTTAATAAATTTGATAATAGTATCAGTGTAAGTTCTTAAGGTTGTACTGATTGCATCGCTTGCTTTGCAATTATTGCTGTCGATAACCATCAACTGAAGAAAAGATGTTCCTCCAATTTTTTGAGATTGAATATTTTTTGTATTACTCCAAGCATAATTTTTCATTTTAGCTGGACCACTCAATTTTATAGAATCACCCAAACACAATGTTGTATCCTTACCTAAATTGACAATAGGGTTAGGATTAACTTTTACATAAGCACTGTCGATAATTATGCAGGAGTCATTTCCAAATTTTTGAACAACGGTAAGAATTACCCATCCTGTAACAGAGGCTTTAAAGGTTTTATTGTTGCTTCCATTTTGCCAATAATGGCGATATTTTGCATGGGAATAAGTGTGAAAAGCAGTATCGCCTTTACAAATTGCAGTATCGGCTTTTAGTTTTACAATAGGGGTGGCTGCTATTGTAATATTTTGAGTTATAGAATCGCTTGAACTTCGGCTTAAATTGGAAACAACCAGTTTAACTTTATAAACCACATCAACGGAATTGACAGGAAAAGTAATCGTTGGAGCAAATACTGTATCTATATTTCCAAATCCAAAGTCCCACTTATAACTTACCGAATCACCATTGGTGGAATAGTTAGTAAATTTAACTTTATTTAAAGGACATAATCGGTTGTATGTATAATTAGCATTTGGTGTCCAAGTGCTGTAAGGCTTACAACTGGTATCCAAATTCTTTTTAGCTGTTACCTGAAGGTCAAGGCTCCCTGTAGCATTAGACGGTGAAACTACTTGTACATAATAAGCACCCTTTTTCATGCACGTTAGGCTAAATACTGTTTGAGAGTTTGTGTTACAGGGGCCTGGTGTTAAGGCACTGCAGCCTCCATAAAAAGTCCTGAATCTTATATCAGAAGGTAAAACGGATGTATTTTCCGTTAATTTAAATTCAATGTCGGCTTTCGATGAATCACTATAATCCAATCTAAACCATGTTGATTTATAACCATTTGGACCATAAAGACATCCCATATTTGAACCATTTTCACCATATCCCTCACCAATGCTGTGACAATTAATAATTGCATTACTAGCTGTAGATCCAATACTTGAAAGTTTTAATGGAACAGGAGTTTGACAAAAATCTCCTTTCTGGTATTGAATAACCATTTCGGGCTGCAACATATCAGAGCAATCCAGCCCGCATGAGGATAACTGAATATAATACCAGCCTTTGTTAATACAGGCTGTAGCAAAATCACGATTAAATTTACTAAGCGTAATTGGGTTATAGTCAAAACTTACTTTTTTAAGGCTATTTTTTGTTGAATCTCCAGAAATAGTTTCTTTTAATAATACGATATTTTCATCATACAAATTATTGGATGGTGTAAAATCAATATAAGAATTATAGTTTGAGCTAAAGGAAAATTTCCGTAAATTAAACAATAAGGTTCCCGTACTGTCAGCATAAAATTTATACCAAATTGAACTGTTCTTTTTGCCGGTGGTTGTACAGTTTTTTGTTTGGTCGGCCGAGTCTGTTGTACTTCCGACAAAAAAACCAGGACTCCCTTTAAGTAAATTATTAGAAGTAAGAACAGTATTCGTGTAAGGTGGATTTACTTGGTTAAGACCATTTATTCTGTTTGCTTGAGAGTAGTGGTCATATCGTTTTATCGGTATAGGTACTGAATCATATAAAATACTTACAGAGATTTGAGAATTAAGGTTTGGTAAAGCTGCTTCATTGAGTGAAACTAAAATATAATATCTTCTTTCTAACACAGAATCGCAAATATCTTTGGTAACTGAAAGCCAATCGGTTCCATTGCAATATCCCGAATTTGGCTTATACTCAATTCGGGTAAGCCCCATTGCTGCAGTTGAATCAATATTTCCATATTTACGAAGTGTATCGATATTTAAGTTGCCTTTTTCATCACTAAGGAAAACACCATAACTCAAATTATTACCCCAAACGGTTCCGTTTGTTAGGTTTTCAATATTTATTTTGGCTTTACCTGCCCCTTTAAGCGTAAAAGTATACCATATATTTCGAAGGGCATGGTAGCCTAGATAGGTATATTTACTTCCAACACTATCAATATTGTAGAGAGGATTGTTCTTTTTGTCAGGGTATACGTTCGGGTTATAATATCCTCCGCAGGCAAAAAGAGGATCGCTTGTTGAACCTCCAGTGGTGCAAAAGATAAAATCGCTGCTGGCAGGACGGCCCGAAACGGTTGGATGAGTTGTTCCTTTTTTACCTGAATACCAAACCGAATCGCCAACCACTCTTCCAAAATCATAAGCATTTTTTGCAAAATCATATTTTGAAGTTCCGGTACTATCAATATAAAGTGCCGGTGAAACTTTCATTGGAAAGGAAGCTAAATTACTGCACATTAAAACCAAGGTATAGGTTCCAGGTTGAATCCTGCACATTTCTACCCGATTATAAGTGTTGCAGCTTTGAAGGGGGGTAGTGCTCGCCATTTTTGACGAATCCTTTCTTACATCAAAATTAAAAATATAAGCTTTAACATCTGAATTTAACCCCATAACTCTCAGGTAAGATTCTTGCTTTATTCCAAAAACATAATAGGCAATGTGGTTAAGATTACTTCCACAGGTGTTAATAGGGTGAATGGATAAAGGCGTGTCAGGTAAACAGGTAAAGTTTTCGGGTCTTAAATTAAAGATGTAACCATTTTTAGGATTAATCATGGTTCCATAATTTGGCTTCCAACTCAGCGGTTGTCCGGAATTTAAGCTATCATTTACAGGCCAGGCTTTAAAAGGGCGATTGAATCGGGAGGCTGTTTGATTTATAATATTTATGACAACTTTGCTTTTACCGTTTACATTGCCCGAACTTTGATGTGTCTGATCGTCAAAAGGAATTTTATCATCATATGAAGGACCATTTGTAGAAGTAATTATGGTATACCAGCCCACTGGCATCATATAACAATCATTAGAACGCATTTTTATAAAGCATTCCCATTTCCTTCCATCTGGGTCCTTAAATAATTTTAAGCCCGATTTTCCGGAAGATATTCTTCCTTTGTATAATGAATTGGTGCCAATGTATTCAAAGGTTGATGCATTAAAATTTGTTATTTCAATAAGTTGAGGAACCGGTAAATAAAACTCTCTATAAATTACCTTTTTATTGCTGCAAGGCAATGCGCTATCAATAACTTCTCCATTATTCAAACACCCAAAGTAATCTACTTTGGAGTTGGTGTTCATTTTAATGGTATCTAAATTTTCAGGGGCTGATGGTTTGGCGTATTTAGTGGTAGTTTTTGTAAAAATAAACTGAGGTTTATCAGATATTCCCAAATGATAATCTCCCCCAAAAGCAGCTAATGTATAATCACCCGGAGTAACACAATAATAACGGCTTGAAGCTCCGTTATATGCCACATTATAATTGGTGCAACTGGCAATTACCCCCGGATTGGCTAGAGTGTCTGGATACTGGTATTTATTTTGTTTAATTGCTAATTGCCTTAAATTTTTATTGTACAAGGCATATTGAATTTTTTCAGGTCCCTGATTAGTTTTTAAATTAAAAATGGATAATAGTCCACTGTCTAGCTTGCTATCAGCATCAGAATCTCCAATTTTTAATAAACGGTATATTGCCTTTTTTTGAGCAGTATCGCACCTGTTTGCGCCAGGTAATACAGAGTGTCCACAACCAAATTCATCACTTTTGGCATTATAGGTAACAGTAGTTAATAGTGGTTTAAAGTTATTAATAGTATCTATTTTAGAGGAGTCATAAAGCCCGAATTTGCTATACTGCACAGCATCATATACATTTATTCCTAAATGAATATTATACCCCAAATGTTCACCGGGTCCGCACAGATAATCGGCGGTATCAATACCTAAAATTTGTAAGGAATAATTCCCGGCAGGAACACAAAACAACCATGATCCAACTACTAAACCTTTACTGTATATTTTTGATGTATCTAGCCCTGAACAGTTTACCGGAATTGAATCATTGAACAATCGGTAAGCTAATTTTCCTGAACATTGGTTATTATTTGTATTTAAAAAACTAAAAGCCAAATTAGCCGGATTAACCAACTTGAAAGATGCCCAAGTGGACATTTTATAATTAATACCATTAATTTTTACACCTGAAGATGGGTTTACAGTGCCGCAAGATGTATTGATAAGTTGGCTGCTACACGTAAGATAATCTTTAAGTATTGTTTGAGTTCCGCTAGATGAAGAAGGTAAAATTCCTAATTTTGAATTTGGTGCCATCGAGGCTTTAACCGGCTTGGGTGAAAGAGCTGCTGAATCTGCTGTTCGTTGCCTTAATGTTAATCTGATTTGTTTAAAAAAATCATGCTTAAAGATAAGTTGAATGGAATAGCTTGTATTTGGCTTAAGGTCGCAAGAGTAGGCTTTTCCTGAATAACCTTTTGCTGTAATTCTGTTATCAAAATCAAAAACCAAAACAGAATCTATTTTGGTCAGGGTTTTATAGTTAGTTGTTTGAGCATTACCCTCATATACATTGGCATAAATTTTAGTTCCCGATGGAAAATAAACCATGGGACTTGCAAAGACTTCGGAAGCAAATAATTCTAAATAATCAATCCGGCGACCTGTTTTAAAAATATGCCAGCTAGTTTGTGAAAAGTCTTTATAATTTGTTCCTATTGCAGGATAATATTCGGAAGAATCTTGTAATGTGTGGCAACCCGTTTCATATTCAATATATTTTTCATTTCGACCTATGGCTAGTGTTCCAAAATTGTAAGCTGAGTCTGTCAGGTCATAATAAGAACTATTTACCGACTTATGTTGCACAGGATACGAAATAGTGAGTTCAATGTAAACTGGCCCGTTTGCTGCTGCTTTTGAGCCAACTTGAATCATATACCAACCGGCTTCCATGCAAGGGTGAAATGAACTTCCAAACTGATTAAGAGGTGTGATGTAAGCTGCCGTAGCAGCGCTCATCCCCGGATAGCAAGTATTCGATTTGTAGGTTACAAATCCTGCATCTTTAGAATTAATTTTAGTATTGGGTTGAATTAACTCAATTTTTAATGCTCGTTTTACGGGTAAATAAAATTTGAACCAAATTGATTTTTTATCATTTCCAACGCTAACTAAATCTGGATGAAAATATTCTGAACCTTCGATAGTAGCAGACGTAATGTTGAAAGTATCGGTGGAAAAAACGCCTGTTCCGTAACCACTTTTAGAAATTGGAATGTTTTGTAACCTTGCACAACTATCATTCTTTGGCTGTGCATACACAGTTGTATAAAGAATAGTTAATAATACGCAAGTTAGTAGCCGCATGTAGTTATTTATGACGAAGTTAAGAAGTCAAATGTAACAAAAGTTTTTTTTAAATAAAAACCTAAATTAACATTTTCACTTTACTGTGTGTTTTAAACTACATTTTCATAGGATTTCCAATAATTTAGAGCCAATTCCAAATTTTCAAAGTCAACCATTCCCAGCTCAGTTTCGTTGGCTGACTCAAAGCTAATTCCCCACGGTTTATTTTGCAAGGTTTCTTTTTCGCTTTTTGAAGAAATAAAACTTTTTTTTATCAGGAAATTATGTTCCGGTATTTTGATATTTTGAAACGAAAAGGCTAAAATATTAGCATGATGCTTTGCAAACTCCAACCCTTCCTCAAAATTTTCAGCACTAAGTTGTAGAATAAGGGAAGTATCCTCCAAATTCAATTTTTTAGCTGTTTCTAAATCGATTTCTATAGCGTCCAAGGTCAATAAGTTATTTAAATCCTTAATTACAGAAATTTCTACATTCACAAAATTTCCAATAAATTTAATTCCAGTTATCCATTTGCAAATTTCAGCAACTAACATAGGTTTTATGTAATTGGCATCCGTTTTATCAAAGTTGAATGAAATGGAGTCAAATCCTTCAGCAGCAGCCCATCGGGCAGCGGTTAAATTGGTAACATTATCTAATTTATAAATCATTCTTAGTGCCTGTGAAACTTTTACACAAAGGTCAATTATTCCAAGCCATTTTACCAACTTTGCAAATCTTTAAATGTTATAAATTTTAAAAACCAGAATGCCTGATATTATTAGACTTTTATCTGAAAGCATAGCCAACCAAATAGCAGCAGGCGAAGTTGTTCAGCGTCCGGCATCAGTTGTTAAAGAACTTTTAGAAAACTCCATTGATGCAGGTGCTGATAAAATTCAATTAAATATCAGAGATGCCGGCTCCACTTTTATCCAAGTAAAAGATAATGGGAAGGGAATGAGCGAAACTGATGCCCGAATGTGTTGGGAGCGTCATGCTACCTCTAAAATTAAAAAAGCCGAAGATCTTTTTCAGCTCAAAACCTTTGGTTTTAGAGGGGAGGCATTAGCCAGTATTGCTGCAGTGGCACAAGTGGAAATGAAAAGCCGGAGGGAGGAAGATTCATTAGGTATTGAACTTAAAATTGAAGCCAGTGAGGTTTTAAGTCAAGAACCGGTCAATTGCCCTGTAGGAACCTCTATTACTGTAAAAAATCTTTTTTTCAATATTCCGGTACGACGTAATTTTTTAAAATCACCTAGCATTGAAACCCGTCATGTGTATGATGAATTTAATCGGGTTGCTTTGGCAAATCCCCATATAGAATTTACTTTTTTTTTAAACGACAACGAAACGGTAAAACTGCAAAAAACAGATTTAGAACATAGAATTACGGATTTGCTTGGAAAAAAAGGAGCGGGTAAATTATTGGAATTAAATGAAACGACGGATATTCTTGCTATATCAGGATTTGTTGGAAGTCCTGAATATGCCAAGCGAATTCGAGGCGATCAATTTCTTTTTGTAAATGGAAGATTTATAAAAGAACCGTATTTCAATCATGCCATTCATACTGCTTTTGAAGGACTCATTCCGGCTGATTTTTTTCCATACTACGTTATATTTTTTGAAATGGACCCTTCAAAAATTGATGTGAATGTGCACCCCACAAAAACAGAAGTAAAGTTCGAAGACAGTAAATCCATTTATAGTATTCTTCGCTCGGTAGTTAAAAAATCATTGGGTTCCTATACCCTTACCCCCCAATTAGACGATAATCAGATTTTTAATTTCACTACATCATCATTGCCTGAAAACGAGGTTATTTCTAAATACAATTCGCCTCAGATTAATACAAAATATAATCCTTTTTCAACCGATATACAACCTAATAAAAGACAAGATTGGGGTAAAATTTTAGAACCTTTTAAGCGGCCAGAAACCAATTTTTATGAAGGAGGTGAAAAGTCAAACGAAATGCAGGTAACAAAATCTGACAATTTGCTTTTTGCACCTGAGGAGAAAGTAAAATTTGATGGAATTTTTCAACTTACCGGTGGGTATATAGTGTGTTCAAAAAATCATGAATTGTATCTTGTTAATCAGCAGGCAGCTCATGAAAGGGTCCTTTACGATCAATTTCAAAATCAATTAGAAACCCATAAGACAGCCGTGCAAACCCTATTATTCCCGAGAGTCGTAGAGTTTAATCCAGGTGATTACAGCTTAGTGTATTCGCTAATTGAAGAAATAAAACACTTGGGTTTTGACATAAGCTCTTTTGGAAAAAACACATTTATCGTAAATGGCGTTCCTGTAATTAATGATAAAGCCGACCCACAAATGGTTTTGGAAGGTTTGATAGATAATTACCGTCAGAATGAGCAAAGATTACACCTTGATAAGAATGAAAATTTAGCCCGCAGTATGGCAAGAAATGCTGCTATGCGAAGCTCTGAAATCCTTACTATACTTGAAATGGAAGACCTTTTAAGTGGTTTATTTCAAATTCCAAATCCAAATTTTTTGCCAAATGGGAAACCTGTTTTTGTTAAAATATCGCAACAAGGGATGGCAGATATGTTTGGTAAATAGTTTTGAAGGTTTTTAAATAATGACGTAAGGCTTGATAAAAAAATGCATTTGCTTTTTTAGTAATTCTTAATTTCGTTGCCGGTTAAAATAAATACTCATAATGGATAAAATTAATAAATACTTACCCTGGACCATTCGGATAATCATTTTTGCCCTTTTTATGCTTTCGGGTATTTCAAAAATGTTTCCTATTTGGACTTTCGAAAAGCAAATTGTTGATCTTGGACTTGCTTCATGGTGCGTAGCATCCTATCTGGCGCGATTAATTATTGCACTAGAAATAGCCATTGCTGTTGCTATTTTGCAACCGCATTATCTCAAAACATTTGTTATACCTGTTACCATTGCACTTTTAGTAGCTTTTAATATTCATCTTACTATCGAAATGGTGAAACATGGTGCTATGAATGGTAATTGCGGGTGTTTTGGCCAGCTTTTACCTATGACCCCTTTGGAAGCGTTTATTAAAAATATAGTAACAATAGGGCTTTTAATTTATCTGTACCTTAAAGTTAAAAATAAACCAAAGGGCCAAAATAGGTTTGTGTATATGTTACTTATTTATGCGGTTTCAGCATTCTTAATGTTTGCAGCATTTCCTTTTTGCCCTTGCAAAGGGGAAGTTCCGCAGGATGATACAGCCTTAATTACTGATACTACCTCAGCCAATAGTTTAATATTGCCTGAATCTTCACCTACTGATACAACCCAAAGCAAAGTAGAAAAAAAGGATACAATAGCAAAGGCTCCTGAAGAAAAAGCTCCTAAAAAAGTAAAATCGAAATACGCCCAATTTACCACCTTTGGTAATAAAACAGTGAATTTGGATGAAGGAAAAAAAGTGCTGTGTTTCTTTGCTCCGGGGTGCGACCATTGCCAAAATGCTGCCAAAGAAATTTGTAAGCTAAAGCAAAAAGGCGGTTTCCCCGAAGTGTATGTCCTCTTTTTGGATGAAGAAGTTGACAAAATTCCTGCTTTTTTCAAAATAGCCAATTGCACGTTTCCTTATAAAGTACTGGATATCCCAACCTTCTTTAAGAATATGGGCGACGACCAAACACCGGCAGTGCACTACCTTTGGAATGGAAACATATTGAAATCCTACAGCGGAACAGGTGATAATGAATTTAAAGCTACTGGTTTAGTCAAGGCAATGGAAGCAAAATACAAATAAGGTAAGTCACATTTATTAAAATCTTTTAAAAAAATCAAATTTTAGGTTGATTCTTAGCAAATAAAAATTATTTTTGCAGCCTTAATTACTTGGGTCGGTAGTTCAGCTGGTTAGAATGCCGCCCTGTCACGGCGGAGGTCGCGGGTTCGAGTCCCGTCCGACCCGCTAAAAGGGACAAATCCAAAATACTCTGGGTTTGTCCCTTTTTAGTTTTATCGAAACTCCCCGCCAATTGGGCGATAAGCTCAGAAATAGGATTTACAGCCGTGGTTCGAAGTGTGCTGTTATTTTTTATCGGTTGGTGTCCACACCAAACGAAACCAGAATTTTCCTCATCCAAACCACCTCACCATTTTTCACTTTCACTAAGTAGATTCCGGACGCTACGTCCAAATCTACCAAAGTCATTTTTTCAACCCTTTCAACGCTTCTAACCAATTTCCCCATAACATCAAACACCTCAATGGCGGCATCCATTTCAGGATTCTCCAATTCAATGGCAAAACTTCCAGTGTTTGGATTTGGGAAAATTTTAAAGCTTTTTTCTGTAAGCTTTAAAATTCCAACTGTTATGTTTTTGCAGGTTTGGGAGGAACAACCGGAAACATCGGTGGCTGTGAGGCAAACTGTATGTTGGTCGGAGGATTTGATAGTATGGGTGTATGTGGTTGCGGTAGTTTTAACGCTATCGGTAGTTCCAAATTTCCATTGGTACGAGTTTCCACCTTTGGCAATTTTAAGGTCTACTTTACTACCATTGTAGGTATAGCTAAAATCAGAACTCGGATTTTGATTGATGGTTAAGGCTTTGCTCACAGAGTCAGAACAACCACCGCTAACTTGCGCTACTAGCGTTACATTGTAAGTGGTAGTGGTGCTTATGGTATAGTTGTGTTTTGGATTTTGGGTTTGAGAAGTTTGTCCATCGCCAAATTTCCAAAGGTAACTTGTGGCATCTTGCGATTGGTTGACAAACAATGCCGTTTGGTTTTCACACACATCTTTCACTTCAAATTCAGCCCTAGCCTGAATCTTCACTTCAATCTTTTTATTCACGGTATCAGTACAGCCGTTGCTTGAGGTTAAGGCTAAGGTTGAGGTTGAGGTTCCGCTCTTGGCAAATTGATGAGATGGATTTTCGAGCATTGAAGACGCTTCGTTGTTAAAATTCCAGTGGAATTGGGTTGTAATTGGTGAGTTTGGTTTTGTACCGGTAAATTTAAATTTAGTTACCGTTCGGCTACACGCCAAATCCCATGTAAAATCAGCCTTTGGGCTTGGGATTACAGTGATTGTTTTTTTTACGGTATCGCTTGGGCTGCAATTGTCTTTGGTGATGAGAGAAAGGTTAGAAGTTAGATTTAAGAAGTTAGAAGTTAGATTTAAGATTTTTGATGTTGAAATTTCTGTGCCGTTTAATACCCAACTGTAGGTGTAAGTTTTACTATCTCCTCCCACGGCTTGAGCGGTGTAATTCAACGATTTCCCTTCACAAATGGAGGTATCGCGCAAGTTGGTGATGGCCTTTAACTCTGCCTTTACCTTAACCTCAAACTCAGCGGTATCACTCAAGGCTTCGCAACCATCATTTACTATCAATTGAATTTTTAAAGCTTTTTTGGTTAAAAATTTTAAACTATCCATAGTTGAAAGAATGGAATTGTTCACCAAATCCTTCCACTGGTAGCGGTATTGTTTAGGTATTCCGCCAGTGGCTGTGGCTTTGTAGTTTAAAAGGTTTCCTACGCAAAGGGTGGTATCGTGATAACTTGTTGTGATGGTTACGGGTTTGCGTTGGCTAATAGTTAAATACGATGTATCGGCTTTGGCTGTGCAACCGTCTTTTAAAATAATGGCCACTTTACTTACCGTTGGTGAAAAGCTAAAAGTATCTGCAAATTTTCCATTTCCTGAATTGGATGGAAACCACAATTTAGGTGAGGCTACAAAATACCACCGCCATGTGTAGTTGGAATCTCCTCCTTCAAACAGCACCGGAACTTTTAAATTGGAGTTATCACAAATCAAAGTATCTGCAAACGC
>CAMDGU010000023.1 GCA_945897885.1 Chitinophaga pinensis | reverse complement strand
TTTTAAACCAAAACTATCCAAATTTTGAAGTATTGGTAGTTAATGACGGCTCGTGGGATGATACCGGTGAATACATTGAAGAGTTAATGAAATCGGAACCAAGGCTGAGGTTGGTGGATGTAAAGGTTGAAGAAAAATACCAAAGAGGCAAAAAACTAGCCCTTACCTTAGGAATTAAAGCTGCTACTCACGAATGGTTATTATTTACCGATGCTGATTGCAAGCCAATTACCGAAAACTGGATAAGTGAAATGAGTGCCGGCATGACGGATGATAAAGAAATTGTTCTTGGATATTCCAGGTATCAGCGAAAAAACAGTTTTCTTAATTTGTTTATCCGCTGGGAAACTTTTTACGCAGCCATGCAGTATTTTTCTTATGCCTTAAAAGGCAATGCTTATATGGGCGTAGGTAGGAATTTGGCTTATCGTAAAAGTTTATTTTTTAAAGTAAAAGGGTTTGCAAGCCATATGCATATTATTGCAGGGGATGATGATTTGTTTATAAATGAAACAGCTCACAAATCAAATGTGGCCATAATTTATTCGCGCGATTCATTTACCGAATCTCAGCCTATGCTAAAATGGGGGGCTTGGTGGAACCAGAAAAAACGCCACTTTTTTACAGGGAAATTTTATAAAAGCTCCCACAAGCGTTCGTTAGGATTTTTCAATGTTAGCCATATTCTTTTTTATGTTTTCTTCACAGTGACTCTGGTTTTTGGATATAAAGTGTGGTATTATACCGTTGGCATTTATGCTTTGCGCTTGTTAATACAAAGTATTATTATTTTTAAAAGCATGGATAAACTAAGGATTTCAAAAATATTTGGTTTCTTTTGGTTGTTTGATATTCTAATGGTTCCATACTATTTAACCGTGGGCTTTGCCGGATTGGTAGCCAAACGCATAAAATGGTAATTAATTCCCTTTGTATATTAATTTGATGTAATTTTGAAGTGAATCTTCGTTAACCTCTAAATTATTTAATCATGAAAAAGTTTACACTCTGCATTGCTATTTTCTTAAACCTTTCAGCATTTTCTCAATCAAAAATAACCTACTTGTATGATCAGGATATACTTAATACCGAGTCGGAAACCCAGCTTGCATCTAATTTAAAAGCTTATGGTTTAGAGTATGCTTCACAAATTGACTTAAACAGAAAATGTGATTATCTGTTTGCCGCCATTCGATTAAGAGATAGTCAGATTTATTTAGAAATCAAGGATTGTTATGAGTTTAGCCGCGGTTCGGCATTGGTAGGAAAACTAAGCCAAAAAGATAATCCCCAAGCCTATGCAGGTGCCATTTCGTTTTTAACCAATGATATCCTTCAAAACCCTGAAAGGTATAAAAGCTCAGTTGCACAAACTGATACAGTAATTAAAGAAAATGAACATGCTTCTCGTTACTTTTTTGCGCCATCAGCTTATAATCTAAAGAAAGGTGAATTATATGGTGCAACTAATTATTTTTTAGCCTATGATTTCCAGTACGGAATTACAGATAATTTCTCATTAGGTATGGGTTCTACAATAGCTGCCATACCATTTTATATTACACCAAAATTAAGTTTTAAAGTTGGTGAAAAGAGCAGAGTTTCAGTAGGTGATATGTTAGTCTTAGGAACATGGGGTACACAGTTTACCATGAATTTAGCCTATGGAGTTTATACCTATGGCAGTTCAAATTCGAATGTATCCCTTGGGTTGGCTTATTTGACTTCATCTGGAGCTGACTTAGATACAAAACTTAGCCAACCGGTTATCAATCTATCGGCAATGGCAAGATTATCACCGTTTATGTATATAGTTTCTGAGAATTATTTTTCAATGGGCACTTCAACTGGTAAAAGTTATGAAAGTTATTATGACCAAAATAATGTTTGGAAAACTAATACCTTTAATTATGATAAAAGTTCAAATATTGCTATGGGGGCTTTAGGGTTTCGCTTTATTAACAAAAAGAGAGATGTTCAAAGTATTCAATTCGGTTTGGCTTATTTTATTAATAGTAAAACAATAAAATATTTGAATGGAAAACCTGCAGAAGTCTGGAATATTGAGCAGAATTCTACTAATCAATTCTTTATCCCAACCCTTTCATTATTTTATAAGTTTGGCAGGAAAGTTTAAGATAATTTAGTAAACTCCAGTTCTCACCATCACTAAGGTACAAGCCTCCTCTACTTTAATTCCTTTTTCTTCAAGCATTTCTTCAAATTCAGGATTTTCAGTTCCAGGATTAAAGATAACTCGTTTAGGATTTAAATGTAAAATTTGATTATACCAATGGGTTTGATTTGTAGGATTTAGATAAAGAGTAACAGTATCTATGGATTCATTTTGCAAATGAGAAAAATCTTGCATAATTGGCAAACCTTTTACCTCCCCCGGTCTTATGCCTACAGGAAAAATTGGCTGATTAATGGACTGCAGAAATTCCACTGCTTTGTAAGCATATTTTTCAGGATTGGCATTAGCGCCCAAAACTACCGTAGGTTTGTTCATCTATTTTCCAACAAAATTAAAAGGTGAAATGTTCATTAATTCAGCCTTTACAGCATCCGAAACCTTTAAATTTTGAATAAACTCATGAATGGATTCTTTGGTTATTTTTGAATTTGTTCGAGTTAAATCCTTTAATAATTCGTAAGGCTTTTCAATCTGCTCCCGTCTAAGAATGGTTTGAATTGCTTCCGCCACCACTGCCCAATTATTTTCTAAATCTTCTTCAATTTTTGCAGTATTCACTATCAATTTATCCAACCCTTTCATAACGGATTTATAGGCAATAAGTGAATGAGCCAAAGGGACACCAAGGTTTCTTAAAACTGTTGAATCGGTCAAATCTCTTTGAAGTCTGGATACAGGAAGTTTTGCTGCCAAAAATTCAAACATACTGTTGGCCATCATCAAGTTTCCTTCGGCATTTTCAAAATCTATTGGATTTACTTTGTGTGGCATGGCCGAGCTCCCAATTTCTCCTTCTTTAATTTTTTGTTTAAAATAATCAAAGGAAATATAGCTCCAGATGTCACGGCACAAATCAATCAAAATAGTATTGATACGCTTAAAGGCATCGCATTGGGCAGCCAAATTATCGTAATGTTCAATTTGAGTGGTCGGGTAAGAACGGCTTAATCCCAAACTTTCAACAAATGAATTGGCAAAACTGTGCCAGTTTTTATCGGGATAGGCTATATAATGGGCATTAAGATTTCCGGTAGCTCCACCAAATTTAGCGCTGCAAGGAATACTATTAAACTGTTCTATTTGTATAATCAACCTATTTATAAAAACATCCATTTCCTTTCCTAATCTGGTTGGGGATGCCGGTTGGCCGTGAGTTCTGGCCAATAATGAAATTGCTGACCATTCAGCTGAAAGGGCTTGAAGTTTTAAAATCAAATCATCAAGTGCAGGGAAAATAGTTGAATTATTAGCTTCCTTAAATGATAAAGGAATAGCAGTATTATTTATATCTTGTGAAGTAAGTCCAAAATGAACAAACTCCACATAATCTCCCAAACCAAGTTCTTCCAGTTTCTTCTTTACAAAATATTCAACAGCCTTTACATCGTGGTTGGTTATTTTTTCAGTAGCTTTTATTTCTAAGGCATCGTGTTCCGAAAAATTCTCATAAACCTTTTTAAGTTTTGGATATACCTCAGAAATATTTACAGAAGCCAACTGAGGAACAGTTTTGCATAACTGCGCAAAATATTCAATCTCCACTTGCACTCTGTATTTTATTAATCCCCACTCAGAAAGGTATGGCGCTAAATCTGAAGTTGCTTTTCGGTAGCGCCCATCTATTGGGCTAATGGCTGTTAATTCATTCAACTGCATATCAATTGCAAAGGTAACTTTTAATGATGGTTTTATAAAGGAAGGAATATACTATGGTTTTAAATTATACCAATTCCACCAAAGCTAATCTTAGCTTTTCAAACATCTCTCCAATCCCCTCTTTTTTGCAGGTACCCACACTTAGCCTGTACCAACTGCTGGTAGCAGGAGCTCCAAATGCTGAAAATGGAACAATTGCAAGGCCTGCATTATTTAAAAGATATTTTGTTATGTCCGATTGTGTATTCAATACTTGCCCGTCTTTTGTTTTTTTATTTACCAAATCAAATTGTATCGTTAAATAAATTGCTGCTTGAGGTTCAATGGCATTTACTGCAAAACCCTCTTTTCTCAAATCCTGTATTCCGTTATAAATCGAAACTAATCTTTTCTCAATTTCACTTTTAAAGTGGCTCAAATATTGTTCTATATCGCTAGTTTGTAATAAAAATTTGGCAACAGCCTTTTGTTCAGCCATTGGAGCCCAGGCTCCAAAATGAGTGAGCATGGTTTTCATTTTTGTTATCACATTTTGTGGACCCATAGCCCAACCAACTCTTACCCCAGTGGCCGCAAAAACTTTACTTATGGCATCAATAAAAATGGTATAATCTTTCATGGCAGGACATAAAGAAACAGGATTGTGATGCTCAATATTTCCGTAAGTTAATCGCCAATACATTTGGTCATACATCACATACAGTTTCTTCTCGCCCGGTTTTCTGCTATTATTTTCTTCTATTACCAGATCACAGATAGCGCTCAATTCTTCTTTGCTGAAGGTAGTACCCGTTGGGTTTTGAGGAGAACAAAGTGAGATAAGACTTGCACCCTTTATATGGGGTTTCAGATCCTCAGCGGTAAGCATAAAATGATTTTCATACCTAGCTTCTATTTCTACACGATTAGATTCCACAAAGTGTGAATAATGATTATTATTCCATGATGGGACGCCGTAAATAACCTTATCTCCTTTATCTACAACTGCTCTAAATAATGAATAAATAAGCGGTCTTCCGCCACTGGCTACTAAAATTTCAGTTGTTGAATAATCAAGGTTTTGCTGATTTTTAATATATTGACTTAACGACTCTCTAAGGTCTAAATTACCTTCAGCAGCCGGATAATTTGTAAACTTGCTTCGGTAAGCTTCTACAATTTCATCCTCTAATAATTGTGGTATCGGAAAAATTTGAGGGTCAAAATCGCCAACCGTAAAGTTGTAAATTTTTTCACCTGCTTTTATTCTTTCTTTTATCTCTGCTCCAAGTTTTACAATTTCTGAACCAATAAGTGTTTCTGATAATTGCGATAATCTAGATTCTCCCATGTGTCTCTTTAATGGGGCAAAGGTATTTCAATTATTTATCGTTTTTCTAAGTATTTGGTTAAATATAACTATTCCAAAAATCTTAATTATTCCTCCTCACTATCATCAAATTTTTCAACAAATTTGGCTACAGTTCTTGTAGTTCCTGGTCTAATAGTATAATCTACTTTCTGTACTTCACTAAACTTATCCCTTATCAAATCATTGAATTCTTTATCAGTACTTATAGCCACCAGGTTATTTCTGAAATACTCAAAATAAAACCAATCATACTTTGATATTTCTATATAAATTTTCAAACTTACACCGCTGCGTTTCACCTGCATTTGCATTCTGCTATCAAAACGCTTATTTATTTGTTGCCCATTAATTACCGACACACCAATTGGCGACTTTGAAAACCAGGATTTATTAACCGGGGAATATTTAAACTTTGTTTCTGAAAAAATGAACTTTCGCTTTATATCTTCCGAAACTTCCAATTCGCCAATTTCAGAAGCCTTTTTAAATGTTGACTCTGTTTTTTTATCTGTTAAAAACTCACCTAAGGCATATTTAAAATCATCGCCAGAATAAGGAATTCCGGGAGCTCCTGATCCTTTATCCATCATGACTTCAATCATTTTTTTATAGGCATCCTTGGGTAGCAAAATATCTAATGCCATAAATGCCTCCAAAGTATAGCTGCTGTCATCTTCGCGTTTATATAATTTTCCAGCTACCAAAGGATCAAGAACCGGCATCGAAAATCCCATGTTTATTTTGCCTTGCGTAGAAATCATTCGGGTGGTTTCATTAAAAGTCATAATACTTCCGCGATTAGCATTATTTAAAATTCGGTTTTTATCCCCAATCCTAAATTCTGTTGACGCCTCATCATATATAAATATTCCGGTATCTGTAGTAAATTCAGGGTCGGCATATTTGCGTTTAAAATTAAAGAAGGTAGGATAAATCATCGGAGTATCCATTGCCATATTCATACTTACCGATACAAACTTATTCTCATCATTTTTAGGTTCTCTTGCATCTACTACTATATCTTTTGGGTCAGGTCTATCTTTATATCGGATCCAATTACTTCCAATCCTAAAAGTGTGTAATGGTTTCATATACCCATTAAAATTTAGAAAATCTTTATTTGAATTTATCTCAAAAGTACCTTTATATCCAATCATTGGGTAAATTTTAAAATTAACTGAATCAGACAAATACCCTAAGGCTTGAATCGTACTATCAGACATCACACGCATTTTATCAAAAAATATTTCTTGCTCTGTTCTGTGTTTATCCTTAAATTTATATAAACCACTACCATTAATGGCCTTACGACCTAATATTTTTAAAGTACAGGCAAATAATTCGTGGTATTTATTTTCCCTTGCTGCTAAGAATTTGGAATCCATTAATGGTAAAATGTCAGCATCTTTAGCTATTGTAACCTTACCATCCTTTGGAAAAGCTCTTGAATCGGCTATGTCAATGTATGGTACATTTTCGGCATAAATCTTTCCTTCTTTCATATCAAACAATGCTTTATCTGAATCAAATTTTAAACCTTCCTGATCATGGCGACGGGAAAGGAAAAAGGACTTGGCCAATTTTGGACCCTTGGTTAACAAAATAGTTTGCTGGTCCATATCCCAAAAATACTGATCCATGGAGGAGGCAAACTGATTAAATCCAAATTCCGTTAACTGACCGGGAATATTGGCTTTAAAATCGCCGGTGCGTTTATCAAAATCGACAAACGATTTTACATTGCCGCTTGAAAAGGCAATTTTATCTTTATCAATTGAACCAATTTCAATTTTGGAAGTATCTGCCTTAACACTGTTTGTTGCAAATCGCATTAAGTTACTGGTAAGTTTGGCATTATCCCATTCCAAAAGTCCACTACCGGTAAGTTGCTTTGGTGTCATCACCATGTTTCCTGTATATTTTTGTCCGGCCCTAAATACGTCAATTGTATGACCTAACGTATTCATATAAAGACTGTCTTTTTTAGGTACCCAATGGTTTTTTATCTTTTCAGCCTGCACATTGGGATATTTGGCCGATTCATCTATTGTAAACAAATCTGTATTTGAATTCATGGAATCGGGCAGCAGCACAATATCTCTCGATTTCATTTTTGCTCCTAAATATTCCACCTCTCCACTAGCGGTTAATCCCTTATCATCCAATCGAATATTAATATCACCTTTACCTTTGGTTCCATACAATGGATACCCTTCAGGTGGCGAGGCTTTTTCAAAACCTAAAGAATAATCCTTCATAATTTTAGCCTCAAATCTAAATTCAGGCAAAATACCCGCCGAAACAAACGTTCCGGGAAACTTTAATCCACTGATGGTAAAATTATCCATACTGTCAATGGTGAACGGATCTACTTTAAAATAAAAGTCTTTCTCGTTATATGCTCCTTTATAAATACTACTTTTTTGGTATGAAATTTTTGAAGGTTTTTCACTCACAAAAATCGGGTATTGCCCATTGCTAGTATCTGTTCCTGATTTATTATTGGGCTTGTCTACATATATTGTTCCGCTGATATCCTTTAGTAAGGAGGTTACCGGCAATAAGGTATTTCCATTTAGTGAATCGGGATAAAATAAACGCATAGAGTCTATTTTATCCGAATGTATTTTAAACTGCCCGTAGTCAAAATTGAATTTTTCGGAATAAAAATCGAACCAACCGGCAGTTAATCTTCCCCCAAAATCAATATTGCGTTTGTTTTTTACATTTAATGTTTGCTCATGAGGATAGGCCATAACCGTTTGTGAATCACTAAAATTAAAGGCGGCAACTCCTTCAATTACAAAATCATTATTTACTAAATTAAGATACGAATTTGGGCGACCACCAATAATAGACCTGAACCGAATCACATCATAGTCTTTCAGTTTAAAATGGGCATTTACGTAATCAAAAATCTTTCTCTTTACCTTTATTTTTCCTGTTTCAGGGTAATAATAAATGAACCCATTATCCGCCAAATCAATAATTTGATTCTTTAATTTATCAGGTGTACTTCCCATCCAGGAAGCATATTCATCTAGGGTAAATTCACGCTTTTTGGTTTGAATACAGTAGGCTTGCATTTTATTTACCGGATGATAATTTAATAGACCTTGAAGCTTTTCATAATTAAAATCGCGGTAGTAATTGGCCGATTCAAAACGGGCTGTACCATCTTTTGTATTCATCAAAAAATCAATTTTAGGTTGCTCCAACACCCACTGAACTTTATCTACATAAAATTCCAAACCATGATCATTATCAAAAAATGGAGACCTTTCTAATCCTTCCTCGCCCCTATTTAAAACCATTTTCTTATCTTCCATGTTAAAGTTAAGTTTCAACATAGGATGAAAAATGGAACCACTATCAGTAAAAATGGTAATGGCTGTTTTTTCAGATGTGATTTTATTATTCCGTATCACAAACGATTGTGACTCGGCCTTTAAGCGCAATTTATTTTTATAATAAAAACCAAAAGATGCGGGATTTTCAGGCGTGCCAATACCTACAATATCTCGCCCCTGCATGCTAAATCCACCAATATATTTTGCCAAACCATTTGAAAATTTTTCAATGGTCATATCGGTTTTATAGGCTGTAAACTGAGGATATTTTGAATCTTTAAAATCTTTTTGGGTTTCGCTCAATCGTTCAAACATCGCCCTATCTTTAAGCTTTCCTACAACTGGTGCTGGAATAATTGCCTTATTAGTAAAAGTAACCGAATCCGCCTCAACTTCGGCCTTGGTCATATCAATAGAATAGGTTTTTAATACCGCAAAAACATCCGTTGGTGCATACCCTACCCTACTCCAGTCTATCTTTCCGGCCTTCCCTTTCCATACCATTTTTTCCAAATCATACACTCCGGAAGTACCTTTTATTTCTATTTTATCATCAATGGTTACACATTTCAAATCAATATTTGTAAATTCAATCAGGTACTTTCCACCCGTAAAATTGTATTTAAATTCGGTTGGGGTGTAAAACCATTTTTTAGATTCAGACACGAATACCGCATTTTCTTCAAACATCCCTTTAGATGTTTTTAGCAACTGTCTTAACTGGTTGGGACCAGCCTTTGACGCTGTAAGAACAGCCTTTATCCAAAAATCAAACTTAATGTCACTTAATCCTTTGGCGGTATCTTTGGCACTTACCAAGGTGCGGCAATACAAATCAAAATCAGGCGTTATCCTCATTTTGTTAAGCAACATTTCATCACCAACCTTAATAATTAATAATTGGTGGTCTTCTAAAAATTTATTGGTTTTCCAATACCTTTCAAACTTAGTAAACGCCTCAATAGCGACAGCTTCTTTGGTACTGCTCATAAAATCCTTTAACTCTACAATAAATACTTCCGGTTTTTTTGAAAAGGATCTAGGTTGTGCAAATGCCGCAACACCCAAAAAAATAAATAGAATAAAAAGTATATGTTTTTTTAACATTGTTCTATAATTATACAAGCCCAATCGTTTCGTTCTTTCACTTTTACAATTTTAAGGCCAATGGTTTTTACCAGTTTTTCAAAATCAGGAACATCATGATTATAAAATCCGCTGAGCAGGATTTGCCCGCCTTTGTTAAGTGCCGGGGCATATTTTTCAAGCATTTCTAAATTGATATTTCTATTAATGTTGCTCAAAATAATATCGTATTGTCCACTAAAGGTTGCATCATTCTTAAAAACTGAAATTGCTTTACAATTATTGTTCGCAATATTTTCTTTTGAATTTTCTATAGCCCAATCGTCGTTGTCAATAGCTGTAATATTTGATGCTCCCAATTTTTCAGCAAGGATGGCCAGCACAGATGTTCCGCAGCCCATATCCAAAACCGTTTTGTGTTTCAAATCCATTTCCATCAAGGCTTCACTCATCATATAAGTGGTTTCGTGATGCCCCGTTCCAAACGACATTTTGGGGGTAATTATAATTTCATAAGGCAATCCAAGTGATGAATGAAACGAAGCCCTGATTAAACATTTCTCACCTATTTGTATGGGCTCAAAACTGCTTTCCCAACTGGCATTCCAGTTTATATTTTCAATAGATTTATAAGTATAGCTTTCTATCAAATTATATTGGGCCAAGATTGATTTTAATGAATTCATATTCAAAGCTTCCTCATGAATATAAAAACAAAGGCTGTCGTTGTTTTCCCAAACCCCTTCAAAACCGGCATGCAAAAGTTCTGCTTCTACCAACTCTTTGGTATCATCGGGACAAAATATTGTGAATTCTAAGTACAAAATCGTTATTTAGTTATTAGGTTACTAGAAATGTGCATTTAACGTGCTTTTAATAATTGTTGCAATCTATCATTTCCAAATTTTCAAATCATAAAATTTTCAAATCGATTTAACAATCTCCACAAAACTTCTTGATTCTAAAGCCGCACCGCCAATAAGCCCGCCATCAATATCAGCGCAACTAAACAGTTCTTTGGCATTTTCGGGTTTCATGCTTCCTCCGTATAAAATTGAAATGCTTTCAGCCGTTTCTTGCGTGTATTTTTCAGTCAAAATGCTGCGGATAAAAGCATGAATTTCCTGAGCTTGGGCAGAGGTTGCAGTTTTCCCGGTACCTATAGCCCACACGGGTTCATAGGCCAAAACCACTTTTTTAATTTGCTCTTCCGATAAATGAAATAATCCTTCTTTTACTTGGCTCTCAGTGATGGTTAGCTCGAGATTATTTTCTCTTTCACTTAGCGTTTCTCCAAAACAATAGATGGGAGTTAATCCATTTTCAAGAGCTGCATTTATTTTTTCAGCCAATTGCTCATTGGTCTCGCCATTATATTGCCGTCTTTCGCTGTGGCCAATAATAACGTAAGATACGCCCAAATTAGCCAGCATCGCCGGTGATACTTCACCCGTATATGCACCTTTATTTTTATGATGGCAATTTTGAGCTCCGGTTTTTATGTTAGAATCCTTTAATAAATTTTGGATACCAGGAAGATGCAAGTATGGAGGAATAAGCACCACCTCAGCCTTAGTATTTGCCTCATCAGCCACCATCCATTTTATTTCACTGGCCAATCCATACCCTTCTTCAAGGGTCAAATTCATTTTCCAGTTTCCCGCTATTATATAGTTGCGCATAGTATTTATAAACGAAATGCAAATGAACTAAAATTGAAAGGATTTTTGGGGTTAAACTTTTCCCAAGTAGTGAACAAATAGAGCTTTAAAACTATTTAATAAGACTTAATTGCAATTAGAACTTAGTCGATTCGTTAAAACATTTTCTGAACCATGTTCTCCCAAACCCTATATTTTTGGGTTTCGTTAAACACATAGGTTAAAATATCCTGTTCCATGGTGTTAAATTCTAATCCGCGGCGTTCAAATACCAGTTTGGCTACTTCAAATGATTTGGCAATGGAAAATGTTTCAAAGCCCGCAGCACCGCCCCAACTAAAATCAGGAACAAAATTGCGGGGAAATCCTGAACCAAACACATTGGCCGAAACACCAACGATTGTACCTGTATTAAACATGGTATTGATACCGCATTTGCTGTGGTCGCCCATGATGGTACCGCAAAATTGCAAACCGGTTTTTAAATACTTTTCAGCGGGATAATTCCAAAGTTTTACTTCGGCATAATTATTTTTAAGGTTGGAGGTGTTGGCATCAGCACCCAAATTGCACCACTCCCCTATTACCGAATTACCAATAAATCCATCATGAGCCTTGTTACTGTAACCAAAAATAACCGAATTATTTACCTCACCACCTACTTTACAATGCGGACCAATGGTAGTAGGGCCGTAAATTTTAGCTCCCATTTTCAGCTGACTATGTTCACCCAGCGCAAAAGGCCCACGAACCATCGAACCTTCCATCAATTCAGTATCAGCAGCAATATAAATAGAACCCGAAGTGGCATTTAAAACAGCACATTCCATTTTGGCACCTTTTTCAATAAAAATCTTTTCAGGCGCAATTAAGATATTGGTAGCACTTACCTCCGCCGATTTTCGTCCTTTGGTTAGTAATTCAAAATCATTTTCAATTTCCTGTCCGTTTAATGAAAAAATATCCGGGCATTTAGAAATATGCGAAAGCTTGGTCTCTAACTTTATGACTTTATGATCGGCCAGAGTATAATTATCTTCCATAAATTCAATAGCATCGATATGGTTCAAAATACAGGCTACCACTTTATCGCCATCTGCTATTATTGCTCCTTCCTTTAAGTTTTTTAAAGCTTTTATTAAATCCGCATCAGGCATATACCTGCCATTTATAAAAAGGTTTTCAGATTCAAGCTTTGCAGGAAATTTTTGTCTTAAATACGGTTTTGTTTTATACGATACATTCGCATTCAAATGCTTTCCCCATTTATCGGCAATGGTTAAAATACCTACTCTAAAAGCTCCGGCTGGTCGTGTAAAACTAAGCGGAAATAAATTTATACGCCATTCATCATCAAATAATACTACGTTCATAATCTGTCAATTTAGTGGTGTAAAATTGAGGAATTTTAAGGGGATTTTATATTTTTTTAAAAGAAAACTTTTGTGATAAAAATCATCCAAAAACAAAAAAGCCATCAACTTTCGCTGATGGCCGTTATTAGGATTGTTTATCGTTAATTATTACTTTTTGGCGTAACGCTTATTGAATTTATCAATACGTCCGGCAGTATCCACAAAATTAACCTTACCTGTAAAGAACGGGTGAGATAAATTTGAAATTTCTAATTTGTATAATGGATATTCATTTCCATCTTCCCATTTAACAGTTTCTTTAGTTTCAACTGTAGAACGAGTAATAAATGATTGCTCGTTACTCATGTCTCTGAACACTACTAAACGGTAATTTTTTGGATGTATTTCTGGTTTCATAAATAATTTATTTCTATTTTTTATGAGGCTTTATGTAACGCCTTTGGGCGTGTCATAAAATGCTTCTTTTAAACGGACTGCGAAAGTAAAATTTTAACTTAAAAATTCAAACACTTATTTCAGTTTTTTTTATTTGTGGATTGGAATGCCCTGATGAGTATTTCAAAACTCTTCCATACCTGGAAAAAAGGCATCTTCAATATGAACAATATCGTGCTTTGCATTGCCCAAAACCAGTGAAATTAAATCAAACCGTATTTCTAATCCATCGCTTTTTTCGATACTGAATTGTTCAGCAGCTTTTCCCATAAGGGTAATTTTACGCTTAGTAATTGCCTCCTCTGGAAATCCAAAATGATCAGATGAGCGGGTTTTCACCTCTACAAACACATATTCATTCCCGATTTTTGCGATGATATCAATCTCAGCCCGCCCAAATCGTTTATTCATTTCTACTATTTCATACCCTTTGGCCTTTAAAAAAGCGGCAGCTATTTCTTCTCCTTCTTTTCCTGTAAGATTATGTTTAGCCATTTAATTCGGAAATAGCCAGCCAAGCCATCAATCCCATACCAATTGGCAAGGCATCTTCATCTATATCAAACGTTGGGGTATGAACATGCGAGGAAATATTTTTGGCATCATTGCGAGTTCCTAATCGGTAAAAACAAGCAGGTAATTCCTGGCTGTAATACGAAAAATCTTCGGCAGCCATCCATATATCAAGATCCACCACATTTTCGGCACCCATATAGTTTATGGCATTGTCAATGGCGGTTTGTGTAAGTTCCGGATTATTTTTTAAGAACGGATATCCTTTTCGTATTTCAATATCGCATTGGCAACCCAAGCTTTCAGATACACCTTTGGCAATTTTAACAATTGATTTATGTGCTTTGGCTCGCCATTCCTCATCCAAGGTTCTAAAAGTTCCTTCCAAATACACTTCATTCGGGATAATATTAGTAGCCCCATTGGCTATCACTTTACCAAATGATAAGACCGAAGGAATGATTGGACTTGCCACACGGCTTACCACTTGTTGCAGGGCTGTAATAACTTGAGCCATAGCCACAATCGGGTCAATGTTTTGATGCGGCTGGGCTCCGTGGCCGCCTTTGCCCCTTATGGTCATATAAATTTCATCCGTGCTGGCCATGTATAACCCTTTGCGAAAACCAACTTTGCCCACAGGTAAAAGCGGCATCACATGCTGACCTATAATATTTGTAACCTCCGGATTTTTCAAAACCCCTTCCTTAATCATAACGGAAGCTCCACCGGGAAGTTTTTCTTCACCGGGCTGAAAAACCAGTTTTACAGTTCCTTCAAATTCCCCTTTCAGTTGGTTAATAATTTTGGCAGCTCCCAGTAAACAGCTTGTATGCACATCGTGTCCGCAGGCATGCATCACCCCATTATTATTGGATTTATAAGGTACATCATTGGCTTCAATAATTGGCAATGCATCCATATCACCGCGCAATGCCACTACTTTTTTTGAAGGATTTTTACCCTCAATAATGGCTACAATGCCTGTGTTTGCAATTTTTTGTTTGTTTGCAATTCCTATGGCATCTAATTGTTCCCACACATAGTTTTGGGTATTAAATTCCTGAAACGAAAGTTCCGGATTTTGATGAATATGGCGTCGGATGGTTCTTATTTCCTCATGAAGATTGGAGGCTATGTCTTTTATTTTGTTAATCATTTACGTTCTTAAAATAAACTTCAAATTTAATTACTTCCCGTTAATCCTTAATTATAAATTTGTTAGATTAATTTCGAAAAAAATATATTTTCCCGTTTCGGGAACTTTAGGTATTTTTGCTAAAAAAAATTTGCGTTGAGAATAATTTCAAGGAAAATTTTAAGAGATTTTTGGGATAAACATTCGGATTGTGAACAGCAGCTAAAAGCCTGGTATCAGGAAACATGCAGTGCTGAATGGAAAAGTCCCAATGAAATCAAGAAAGAATACCCAAGTGCAAGTTTATTAGCAGAAAATAGAGTTGTGTTTAAGATAAAAGGAAATAGTTATAGGTTAATTGTAAAAATAAATTATGAGCACCAGATGATTTGGATTCGATTTATAGGAACACATGCGGAATATGATAAAATTGATGCAACAAAAATTTAAAAAGCAATGACCATAAAACCGATTAAAAACGAAAAAAACTATCTGGAAGCATTTGAACGGCTTGAATTAATATTTGATTCAAAAAAAGGAACCGCAGAAGGAGATGAGTTGGAAATATTGGGAATATTAATTGAAAAATACGAAGACGAGCATTTCCCTGTTGGCTTTCCAGATCCAATTGAAGCCATCAAATATAGAATGGAGCAAATGGGCTATACCCAAACAGATTTAGCCAAATTTGTTGGGCTAAAAAGTCGTGCCAGTGAAATTTTAAACAAAAAAAGAAAACTAACTTTGGAAATGATTCGGACATTGCATGATAGTTTAAAAATACCAACCGAAGTATTAATTCAGCCATACAAGTAAGAATTAAGTGCAAGAAATTTGATCAACCAAACCACCATAGAAAAAATCCTTGACACAGCTGATATCGCTGATGTGGTTGGAGAATTTGTAACCCTAAAACGCCGAGGTGTTAATTTAATGGGCAATTGCCCGTTTCATGATGAAAAAACGCCATCGTTTGTGGTATCGCCTACTAAAGGAATTTTTAAATGTTTTGGGTGTGGTAAAGCCGGTAATTCAGCCGGGTTTATTATGGAACATAACGGGCTGAGTTATCCGGAAGCCTTGCGTTGGCTGGCTGCCAAATACAATATTGAAATAGAAGAAGAACGGGCCAACCTTGCTGAAATAGCCCAACAAAAAAGTGACCGTGAAGCTTTATTGACGGTCCTTTCATTTGCCAATAAATATTACGTTAACCTTTTGCAAAATGACGAGGAAGGCAGAACCATTGGCAAAGCTTACTTTATTGAACGTAGCTTAAGGGAAGATACCATTGAAAAATTTGAACTTGGATACGCAAAAAAAGAATGGCGGCATTTTTTTGATACGGCTGTAAAAGGCGGTTTTGACATTGCAATCCTTGAAAAAGCAGGATTGGTAAAAAAGAAAGACAAAAAAGACGAAACCGATTCCGATGATTATTTTGATGTTTACCGCGAAAGGGTAACATTTCCTATTCATGATATAACAGGTAGAGTGATTGCTTTTGGAGCAAGGCAATTAAAAAAAGACGACCGCAGCCCAAAATATATCAACTCACCCGAGAATGATGTTTACCATAAATCGAGGGTGCTGTATGGTATGTTTCAGGCTAAAAAAGCCATTCGTGAAAAGGATTGTTGCTACCTTACCGAAGGCTATTTGGATGTGGTTACTCTGCACCAAAACGGGATTGAAAATGCTGTGGCCTCATCGGGAACTTCTCTAACACAAGAGCAAGTAAAATTAATCAGCAGGTTTACGGATAACATAACCATGTTGTATGATGGCGACCCTGCGGGAATAAAGGCAGCACTGAGGGGAACGGATATAATTCTTGAAAATAATTTAAACGTTCGGATTGTCGTTTTTCCTGAGGGAGAAGACCCGGATAGCTATTGCAAAAAAGTAGGTGGAACCGCTTTTGAAGAATATATTAAAGCCAATCAAACGGATTTTATTATTTTTAAAACTCGTCATTTATTGGGCGAAAGTGAAGGTGACCCTATAAAAAAAGCAACAGTAATAAGAGAGGTTGTAGAAAGCATCGTAAAAATCCCTGACCCGATTAAGCGAAGTGTATTTATAAAAGCTACCGCCACCATGCTCGATACGGATGAACAGGTTTTGATTGCAGAAACCAACCGATTGCGACTAAAAGGCAATGAAAAAGCATTTAAACAAATAGAACAGGAATATGAAAACCTATTTATACATGAAGATGGGATTTCGGAAAAAAATATCAATATTCAAGAATCTAGGGAGAAAGCAATTGTTAAGTCTCTTATACTATTTGGAAATTTACAATTCGGCGATGGGAGTTTAGTTGCTAAATTCATTTTAACTGAAATAGAATTGGAAGGATTAGAGTTTAACAATATCCATTACAATGACATGGTAATTGCCACAAAATCTTATTTTGACGAGAATGGTTTCGTGGATGAATATTTTTTTAAGAATAATGAAAAAACAACCAAATTAGCAGCCGACATAATTATTGATTCTCAAAAACATCTACTAAGTGAGAGATGGGAAACAGATGCAGAAAAAATAATTAAGAAAGAAATTGATAATTATGAGATGGAAGTAGAATACAATATTGACTATTTAAAATATTCTAACGCTAATAAGTGGTTAAGGATAAACAGCGAAAAACTAAAATTCACAGATGACCCTGACGAACAAAAAACACTTTTAGAAATTCAAATGGAAATTTTGAAGAAAAGAAATGAATTAGCTGAGAAACTTAAGATTACTATTCATTAAACTTAAAACACCTTCCAAAAATCCATTTTGTAACCCAAGCGTTTTTGTCTTACTTCGCAGGCTGTGATTCTCTACTGGACTTTAATCAATATTCTCTACTTTACCTTCCGCACTTTTTTCCGACGGATATACATCATTAACGTAAACTTAATTCCAAAGGGCAAGCCGGTTTTGCTAACCCCTAATCATCCCAACTCTTTTATTGACGGGGTTTTGCTGTCTGTATTGCTTCGTCGAAAGCTAACTTTGTTAGCCAGAGGTGATGTTTTTAAAAAACCTACAGCCAATTGGGCGTTGCGAAGTATGAGGCTGTTGCCAATTTACCGTTCAGAAGATGGTGCAGGCAACGAACAAGGAACTAAAAATCAACAAACCTTTAATGAGTGTTACGAAATTTTTAGAAAAAACGGAACTGTTCTTATTTTTCCTGAAGGCTATTGTGTAAGTGAACGACGATTAAGACCTATGAAAAAAGGGGCAGCAAAAATGGCTTTTGAAGCAATTGAAAAATATCCGGATATGGATTTACAGGTGGTTCCGGTAGGATTAAATTATTCCAACTCGGGTCATTTCAGAGAGGAAGTTTGCATCAATTTTGGTCACCCAATTGCCGCTCAGGATTATATGCCATTGCTAAAAACAGGTAAACACACAAAAGCGATAACCGATTTTAATGCCCGATTGTATGAAGCCATGGAGCGAGAGATAGTTATCATAAAAGAACCTGCCAATGATATAATTGGAAGTAAATATTTATTAATGGCTCGCAATCAATACAAACCATCCTTTTATGGTTTTTTTAAACGGTATAAAAAGCGTTTTTTAGCTGAAAAAAGAGCGGCCAATGATTTAAATAATTTATCAGAAAATAAACCTGAAGGATTTGAAATTTTTAGAAGTAAAATTACCGATTATTTTGAGAATCTAAAAAAATTAAATATTAAGGATAAATATTTTGCCAGCCCACTTATTGAAAAAATCTTGTATCTGCTATTTACTATTGTTGCCGCTATACCGGCACTTACAGGTATGGTTTTAAATTTTATTCCCGTAATAATGGCTAAAAATATGGCCGACAAAAAGGTTAAAAAAATTGAATTTTATGATTCCGTATATATTGGTGCCGCAGCATTAATAGGATTTATTTATTCTTTAATTCTTGCTATCGTTTGCATTGCAATTTTTGGATGGAGAGGTATCTTTATTTCACTCGGTATTCGTGTTTTGGGTTATTTATTTTTGTTTTGGCAAGAAGCCGCTATAAATACCAAATACTGGTTTAAAGTGCTATTTACTTCAAAAGGCCGAAACCTTAGCAATACCTTAAGAAGCCAGCGAAAATTTATTTTAGACTACTTTGGGTAATTGACATAAGTAGTTCATTTTTAGACGGAATTTTGTTTAATTTTTTTTATGTAAAAGAAAATTAACTTGCTTTGAAACTTTTACTGCACAATTCAGTTCTACCTATAATAACCTCTAATTATGCAAAGACCTAAATTATCACTATCTAAACCAAAGAAGATAATCTTAATTCTACTAATGATAAATGTTGTTGCTTTTTCAACCACCCAAACTATTGCCGAAAAATACACTCCATCTCAAATAGTTAAAGAGGACAACAAGGATTTGGACTATATTGAAAAAGGCTGGCAAATAGTAAACTGGAGCTATAACCTCATTAAATACTTTAAAAAACCACACACCGCTTAAGCAAAAGGTTGAAATTTAATACCACATTACTGCTCCTAAAAATCATCCGGTACAAGATTCATCATGTGCTGTTTTGGTTGTTTTATTTTATTCTTTGGATATTTCTTTACGAGCCGGCTGTTGGTTTTAATAAAGCTTTTGAAAATGCCTTTATGATTATTTTGCTGCATGGCTCGGCAGCATATTTCAATAACTATTACTTAGTTCCGGTATTTTTAAGGCTACGGCAGTATTTCATGTACTTCGTTTCTATTTTCCTTACCATTAGTTTCATTTGCTTTATTCATATTGTATTTTTACTATGGGCAGATACCATAGACGATACCGAAAAATATAGCTTATGGACGGTTGAGTTTTTTATTAATGATGCCATAAGTATTAGCTACACCTTAGCTATTACAATGACACTGATGTTTTTTAAGCAGTGGTTTGAAAAAGACCGATTGGCTGATAAACTTGAAAAACTGAATATAGAAACCGAACTTAAATATTTAAAAAGCCAAATTAATCCTCACTTTTTGTTTAACAGTTTAAACAGCGTGTATGCCTTAACGTTATCCAAAAGCGACAAGGCTCCTGAAGTGATACTTAAAATATCAGACATTTTGCGCTACATACTTTATGAAGGTGGCGAAAAAGTTGTGGGTCTAAAAAAAGAAATTGAATACATCGGAAACTATCTTGAGCTGGAAAAAATACGATTTGGAAACAGGCTGGAAATTAAGCTTGAAGTTATTGGTGACTCATCAGGTAAAGAAATTGCTCCAATGATTTTTTTGCCTTTTGTTGAAAACAGTTTTAAACACGGTGTTAACTCAAACATAGGGAAATCATTTGTATTTATAAACTTTGACATTTATGAAACAGGCCTAACCTTTGAAATAAAAAACAATTTACCATCACATAAGCCAAGTGAATCGCCCGATTACCAAGGTGGAATTGGCATTACAAATGTTAAAAAACGATTAAATTTACTATATCCCGGAAAATACACCTTAGCTATAGAAGAAAGTGAAAAAACCTATAATGTTAAATTGCAGATTGAATGGTAAAAACATATACATCGGAAATATTAGGATTTTTATCATTATAGTAAATGTACTATTGCCTTAATACAATTGTTTTGAACAAACTAAATAATTAATCTTATTATATATGAAATGTTTATTGGTAGATGACGAACCTTTGGCTTTGGATATTCTTGAAAGCTACATCAAAAAAATGCCCGATCTTGAACTTATTGGCAAATGCAGCAATGCCTTAGAAGCCTCTGAGTTTTTAAAAAACAACAAAATAGATTTGATGTTTTTGGATATTCAAATGCCAGAAATAACTGGGCTGGAATTTGTGAGAAGTCTTACCAATCCTCCATTAATAGTTTTTAGTACGGCCTATTCTGATTTTGCTGTAGAAGGATTTGAGCTTAACGCCATTGATTATCTTTTAAAACCTTTAGCCTTTGAGCGTTTTACCAAAACGGTGGAAAGAGCAAAAGAATATATGGCTTTAAAAAAGAATGAAAGTATAGAAGCCCCCGACCTAGACAATGATTATATTTTTATAAAATCAAACCAAAAGCAAATAAAACTGTCGTATGATCAAATTTTGTATGTAGAAGCTTTTGCGGATTATGTAAAATTATATACTAGTGAAAAACGCTATGTAACCTTGCAAACTATGAAAAATATGGAGCAAAAACTACCTAAAGATAAATTCATCCGGGTACATCGTTCGTTTATTGTAGGTATGAAATATATCACCAGCTTTAACAGCAGTGAGTTGGAAATTGGTGCTGTAAAAATTCCGGTAGGCAAAAATTACAAAGACGAATTTTTGGCCAAACTAAGGAGTAAAAATATTCTTTAGATTTTCTTAAATAAAATGCCTTTTTCCTTTATCCCTGCTAAATTTATCGGCATTATAATCCGTTGATTTATTTCGGGCAATACTTAGGGTTTCCCATTCTGTTGTAATAGCTTTAGCTAAAAAAACAACTTGCCCAACATGATAGGCATAATGGGCAATTTGTCTATTGATAGCTTCCATTACGGTGTGGCCTTCATTGCGAATATAAACTACTTTTTCAAGGTCTTCAGCTTCTAATGGTTCAATTGCGGCAAACAAAGTTACCCACCCTTTTTCCCATTGGGCAATTAACGTTTCTTTATCCCACTCGGGGTCAGCAAATTCAGAATCGCGATTTCTCCAAGGTTTTTCACCATCAGTGGTCATAAAATCAGTCCATCGGCTCATCATATTACCCGAAATATGCCTCACCAGTAAGGCCATACTGTTTGATTCTTCGTTTAATTTAAAGTGAATTTTATCAGCATCACAACGAAGGATGGCGGCATCTCCCAATGATTTGTAATATTTAAACAATCGTAAAGCACTGAATAAATAGGTGTTTTCCATTATTTTTCGATAAAATAATTAGACCCCCTAAAACTTCCATTAGCTGCTTGAATTCTTAAATTATAAAATCCGGGCTTTAGTGTTTCAATATTTATGGTTTCACCAACCAATGTCTCTGCGAGAACAACTTTGCCTGTAATATCAATAATCTGAGCTGTATTCTTTACAGGTTCTAAACCATTGATAGCAATAATATCAACAGCCGGATTGGGATATATACCAAGTTGTAAATCGGGTTCCATTAGATTTGCCACGGCCGGAAAATCTTCCCATTCTGTATCTATATCATCTATAATAAGAATGGTTCCGGGTTTACATCTATTTCCATTGGGCTTTTCTATACTATTAATAAAGGCAAACACAAAGGTGTCGCATTTATGGTTAGAACTATAGTAAAGTGGTAAGTTTACCTTGGTATAAGTATCTTCTCGTTTTGTAAAAATATAATAAGTTCCTCCCTGATTCACATAGCGATTGGTTTTTCTATCCCTATAGCCAACAGTTAAATACATTGCTCCTGTATCTACTCCGTTGGGTTTGTATTTATAAGAAAAACTTAGAGTTTTTAATCGCTTGGGCCAGGTGTAGGTTACCCCAGAATTAATATCGGTGCCATACACCATAATACTCGGCAAGGTATCTGTATTGTTATTTCCATCCTTAAAGGTGTAGGTTTGCATGTGGGCAGCAGATTGCCCTTCTTTAGCATCCGTTGATTTTAGAACGGTAAACGGTATTCCATATTCAGGACTTAAATCATTCAGTGTAATCCAGCCATCAGGATATACAAACGCGGTATTATCAATCCAATCTTCAAAATTTTCATTGATGATTGATTGCCCGTATGAAATAAAACTTATAAGTAGAATGAGTGAAGTTGTTACTATTTTCATGTGATACAAATTAAAGTAAAATGATGAAATGAATTATTACTTTTCAGGCAATGCCCAAAGTGTAGTATATAGTTTTTTGAAAAACACCTGTAGAAGCAGAAAGAAAATCACAAATCCTGCTATTTCCCAATTGGTAGTCATGGCTCTATCGTAATGGTGATGATTAAACTCATAATAAAACAATGGCATAAACGGTGTAGAAACTGCTACTAAATTTAGACAAGCGGCATTTAGCCAAGAATGACTTCTTTTAAATAAAATAGCTGAAGCTCCTGCAACTAATCCCAAATAAATCATAAAATAAAATCCAAAAATTTCATTTTCACTATTCATTCTGGTAAGTGCCAAAATAATTCCGGAAACTACCATTATCACAATGCCACTAACTACGGAGAGAATAAAATCCCTTCGTCTTACATTGCGGTAAATCATAAATAACAAGGCTAAATTAAAACACAAATACCACATGACATGCCAAAAATCAGGGTCATAAAAAATCACTCTGTCAGTTTTTGAACTTATAACATAGCCAACAGAATTTTCAATCTTATAATTAATGTCAAAAAAATTATATACCTCACCATTATCCAGATTGAACTTATAATTTTCAGTTTTATTAAATCGACTTAGAACTTTATTGGGGTATATGTTAATTGATACCCCATACTTCTTTGCCGTTTTAATAAAGTTAGTTATCAATTCCAGTTGCTCTTGCGGTGATTTTTTTTGGTTAAACAGCTTTTTATTTTCATCATAACAATTAAGCCCAAATTTGCTTTGTGTGCATGGGTCGGTTACTTCTTGAACAATAGTTGTATCCATAATCTGCTCCTCAGTTGCTTCATAACCTCTGTAATATGAATTATCTAATCCATCATTTTCTAAATTAGTCCAAAACCTTTGGTTTCCAAATCGATCAAAATTATGGTAATTGTAAAGATAGAGTCCATTATCCGCATCTGCCGAGCCATCAGCTTTATACTTACTGTAGTAAGATTCCTGATTAGGAAAAAAGGGAGCTCCTAAATTTAAGGTGTTTATGTCCTGAGCCAGCTCGGCATTCGAAACAATATTCCTTATTTTTTGGTCATAAACATAATGAAACGAAAACATGGTGCTGGCAATCATTACAACAGACAGCATATGCAAAACAAAATTGATATACTCATCGCCAATAGGCCTTTTTCCATAGAGTTTAAAAATATTAAACCTTCCTACGTGAATCATCCAAATTACCAGGTAGGTAACGGCTACAACAAAAAACGTCCATGTCCATTCCCACAATTCATAGCGATGACCAATATTAACAGGTAATAACATGGCCAATCCACCCAATAAAAGATTGGTAAGCACTACGGCATAAAAAACATTATGAATTCGGCTTTGCCAAATAATTGGGTAATGGGTAAGCAGATAATGGTCTAAACGTTTTATAAAATCAGGGACAAATCGTTGTAAGTTCATTTTTGAATAAGAAAGTTTTAATTTTCGTTAAAGAATTTTTTGGTTGAATGTGTTAAATCACGGTAATAAGAAACAGTGAGCCCTGCTCCTAAGATGCGTTTTAGTATTTCTAAAGAATGAACCGTTTGCTGACAGCGAATGATATAAACTCCCCCTTGTTGCTTCACTGTGAGGTGCTCTATACCGTTTAAGGCTGCTAATATTTGGTCGCGAGTGGCGGTAGTTTCTATTTCCGTTTCGGTGTGAGTTTCCAACGCTTCATTCGTATCAATGGTTGAATTGTATATACTTTCCCCATTTCTTAAAAAAACAATATGGTCGGCTACTTTTTCAACCTCATGCAATTGCTGTGAACTAAATAAAATAGCCATAGGATGCCTTTTTGATTTTGCCAAATTTCGAATATCCTGCAAAAACGTTTGTTGAGCATTGATATCCAGATTAGCTAATGGTTCATCAAGTATTAAAAGTTGTGGTTTAAGCAATAAAATTCGTGCTAATTCAAATCGGGTTCTGTATCCACTTGAAATTTGAGTCCAAAACAAATTCTTATATTTGTTTAAACCCAATCGGGTAAGCATTACATTCACCAAATACTCATTTTCAAAACCATAAATACCACGTGATGAAGCAGCAAAATGAAGATTATTTTTAAGCTTTCCATACCACCTTGGTATTCTTTGAGGAATATAGGCTATGCTGCTCTTTTCGTCATACAACGACTCATCATTCCCAATACCCAATTCGTAATTAATTTCTCCCTCATCAATACTTAAATCACTTGCCATCATTCGCAGCAAGGTTGTTTTACCATTTCCATTTTCACCAACTATACCTACCAATTCACCGGTATCAATGCTCATGCTAATAGGTTGCAATTTAAAATGCCCGGCTTTGTATGACTTTGAAATTTGTTGTCCACTTACCACATTATTTTGAGCATTTGCAGCATCAAGATTCATTTCAGAAAACTGAAGAGACAATTCCTTCACTTTTTCCAAAAAACTTGATTCAAATACATCGGTATTATCAATAACTTGGTTATAGATATCACACAAACCAAGAACAGTTTGTTTTTGTTCTACCGATAAATCCGTTTCCAAACAAACATCCAAAAACCTTCTGAATCCTAAGGTATAGTTACCCGAATCCAGATGTTCCTCAATTTCTGATACTTTAAAATTAGGTTTCGTTTCCATTCCATTTATTACAACTTCAATGTTACAAAAGTATTGTGCAGTAAATTAATGGTTCGATAAAGTCTTTTTTTATTATGACAAAAGACTCTTTAAAAAAACAAAACCCTCAACGAATAATCCGTGAGGGTTTAAAACTAAATATTTTCCTTAAATTTATTTCCCACTCATAGCCGCGGCACCACCCACTATCTCCGAAATTTCGGTAGTAATGGCTGCTTGACGAGCCTGGTTATATTGAAGTCTTAATGCTTTTAATAATTCCCCTGCATTTTCAGTAGCTTTATCCATAGCCACCATTCGGGCACCATGTTCTGATGCATTTGAATCTAAAACGGCTTTGTATAATTGTGTTTTTACTGCACGAGGTATTAAATCTTGTAATATCTCTGTTTTGCTTGGTTCAAATATAAAATCAATATTTGATGAAGCTTTTTTGCCTGAAGCATGGTGCGAAAGGTCAACCGGTAACATACGTTCTTCTCTGATAATTTGAGTAGCCGCATTTTTAAACTGATTGTACAATACCCTTACTTCATCATACTTACCGCTCATAAAATCGTCAATCACGGATTGTCCAACCTCAAAAATATGCTCAGCATTAGCTGTTGCAAAAATTTCACGGTTTTCAACATTCAAATTAAAAGGAGAGGTTTTGTAAAATTCAAATCCTTTTTTACCCATAAACATCAAGGTGATATTTTTAGGGTTCAAATCCTTGTAATTTGTTTCTATCATAGCACGGGTAGCCTTGGTTATGTTGGCATTAAAAGGTCCGCACAATCCTCGGTCAGAAGTTACTACGATTAATAATACGTTTTTTATTGGTCGTGGTGTAAAGAAGGCTTTTAGTTTGGCATCATCAGCACTACCGGCAAGATTTCCTAGAATACTTTGTAATTTCTCAGCATAAGGACGCAATTGTATAATAGCATTTTGTGCTTTGCGAAGCTTGGTAGCCGATACCAATTTCATAGCTTTGGTAATCTGCTGTGTGCTTATGGTGGAACTTATCCGTATTCTTACCTCTTTTAAATTTGCCATTTTTTTTTAGATATGAGATTTACTATTTATGGTAGCTTGTCATTCCGACGAAGGAGGAATCTAATAGAGATGCTTGGTTCCTCAGCATGACAAACAAATGTAAATTATGCTGAATAACCGGCAGATAAATCAGCCCCTACTCTTTCTAATACCCCTGTTAATTCATCATCAAATTTACCGGCAGCCAAGCTCTTCAATGTATCTGAATGCTTGCTTTGCATTACCTGTAAAAACTCAGCTTCAAACTCACGAACTTTATTTACAGGAACTTTAGACAATAAACCTTTTGTACCCAAATAAATAATAGCGGTTTGTTGCTCAACAGGAACTGGAGAATATTGTGGTTGCTTTAACAATTCCACGTTTCTTGCTCCTTTTTCTAATACTGCTTTTGTAGCCGCATCAAGGTCAGAACCAAATTTTGAGAATGCTTCCAACTCACGGTACTGAGCTTGGTCAAGTTTTAAAGTACCTGCCACTTTTTTCATTGATTTTATTTGAGCATTTCCTCCCACACGAGATACCGAAATACCTACGTTAATAGCGGGACGAACACCTGAGTTGAACAAGTTACTTTCCAAAAATATCTGACCATCGGTAATAGAAATTACGTTGGTTGGAATATAAGCAGATACGTCACCGGCCTGAGTTTCGATAATAGGTAAAGCTGTTAATGAACCTCCACCTTTTACCAAATGCTTAATGCTATCAGGTAAATCGTTCATTTTTGAAGTAATAGCATCTGTACTGTTTAATTTACAAGCTCTTTCCAGTAAACGTGAATGCAAATAAAATACATCACCAGGATAAGCTTCACGCCCTGGAGGACGCTTTAACAATAATGAAACCTCACGATAAGCTACAGCTTGCTTTGATAAATCATCATAAACAACCAATGCTGGTAAGCCTTGGTCGCGGAAAAACTCACCGATTGCAGCACCTGCCATTGGAGCATAAAACTGCAATGGTGCAGGATCAGCAGCTGTAGCAGCTACAACAATAGTGTAAGCCATGGCACCGCGGTCTTCTAAAGATTTAACAACTTGTTTAACCGTAGAAGCTTTTTGGCCGATAGCCACATATATACAATAAACAGGGTTTCCCTTTTCGTAAAATTCCTTTTGATTAATAATGGTATCTACGGCAACGGCAGATTTACCTGTTTGACGGTCACCAATGATTAACTCACGCTGTCCTCTTCCAATTGGAATCATCGCATCAATCGCTTTGATACCGGTTTGCAATGGTTCCTTTACCGGTTCACGAAACAATACACCAGGAGCCTTTCGCTCTAACGGCATTTCATATTTGTCACCGGTAATAGGGCCTTTTCCGTCAATTGGTTCACCAAGTGTGTTTACAACACGACCAAGCATTCCTTGCCCTACTTGTATAGAAGCAATTTGGTTGGTACGTTTTACGGTATCACCCTCTTTTACACCTGCACTACTACCTAGTAATACAGCTCCAACGTTATCTTCTTCAAGGTTAAGAACAATACCTTTAAGTCCGTTATCAAACTCTATCAACTCTCCTGACTTTACTTTTGTCAAACCGTAGATACGGGCAATACCATCTCCTACTTGCAGCACTGTTCCAACTTCTTCAAGTTGAGCAGCTGTTTTATAATTTGACAGTTGTTCGCGAATTATTGATGATACTTCATCTGGTCTTATTTGGGCCATTTTATGTTATTAATTTAACTGTTGTTTTAATTTATTTAATTCATTCTTGATACTCATATCAAGCAGTTTGTCTTCATAATTGATAACCAAACCACCAATGATTTCCGCATCTGTTTTCACAGTGAGTTGAACATGCGGCTTATTAATTTTTTTAGAGATATACGTTTTAATCTGATTCAAACTGGATTCATCAAGCGGGGTAGCTGCAGTTACAGTAGCCCTGGCAATACCTTTTTGATCATTATATATAACAATAAATTGATTTGCTATCTCCACCAAATAACTCTCACGTCTTGCACTTATCACTTTCTTTAAAAAAAGTTGTGTAAGTAATGTTGAATCTTTAAAAACTGAAGTAAGAATTGAATTTTTCGTTTCGGCTGTAACCAAAGGGCTCCTAAGCATTGCTACTAAATCAGGACTATGAGTGGCTGTGTCATAAATCGTTTGCACATCCTCATACACCTTGTCCAGGTTTCCCTGTTCAATGGCTAATCCAATTAAAGATTTTGCGTATCGTGAAGCTATTCGTATTACTGACATGTTTTAGTTTAAGGATGCTGACTTTAAGTTTTCCTCAACAAGTTTCATTTGCATGTCCTTGTTTTCAAATTCTTTTTTAAGCACGGTTTCAGCCATCTTTATACTTAGGCTTACAACTTGAACTTTAAGCTCAGCAATTGCTGCAGTTTTTTCATTCTCAATTTCCTGCTTGGCTTTGTTCATAATTCTTTGCTCCTCTTCAATTGCGGCCTTGCGTGCTTTTGCTACTATGTCTTCACCAATTTCTTTGGCTTCCTTTAGCATTTTTTCACGTTCAACACGAGCTTCGGCCAACAATTTTTCATTGTCAGCTTTTAATTGAGAAAGTTGTGCATTCGCATTTTCTGCAGATTTTAATGAATCTGAAATAAAATCCTCACGATCCTTCAAAGACTTTAAAATAGGTTTCCAGGCCATTTTTTTCAAAAGACCCAAAACAATTAAAAAAGCAATTGAGGTCCAGAGAATGGTACCTAATCCGGCTGATAACATGTTTGTTTAATGTTAAATTGTTAAAAAAAATTAAAGCTTTAGTCCTGCCTTTGGAGCAATACTAAAGCTATTTTCAATTACTTCAATACAACCAAAAGGCAGATGATAATTGCAAAAAGTGCAACACCTTCTACTAGGGCAGCAGCCACAATCATATTGGCACGGATGTCACCCACTGACTCTGGTTGACGCGCGATTGATTCTAAAGCAGAACCACCAATACGACCTACACCGATACCAGCACCTACTGCTGCAACACCTGCTCCTAAAGCCGCTAATCCTGTACCTTCTGATACAACTGTTTGAAGAAAAATAGCTAATAATTCCATGTTTGTTATTTGTTTTTTTTGTTTGTTAAGTTCTTTTTAATGATGAGGTTCTTCAAGAGCTGAACCGAAATACGATGCAGCCAATAAAGTAAATACGTATGCTTGCAAAAATGCTACTAATAATTCGATAAAGTACATGAAAATCATAAAGGCAAGTGACCCTACCCCTACGCCATATCCTGCCACAGCACTTGATTGGCCAAAAATAAATACCAAGGAGGTAAGTGCCAAAAAGATAATATGCCCTGCGGTCATGTTGGCCGTTAAACGAATCATTAATACCAAAGGCTTCATAAAAATACCAATAATTTCAATAGGTACTAATATAAACTTAATGGGAAGTGGAACACCATGTGGCCATAAAATATGTGTCCAATAGTAAGGTTTACCATTTATGGTAGTCATTATAAATACTATTGTGGCTAAAACAATTGTTACCCCTAAAGTACCCATAATATTAAACCCTCCAATAAAAGGTATCATGCCTAAAATGTTGGCTATCCAGATAAAGAAAAAAGTTGTTAAACAAAAAGGCATAAAACGCGATGCATGTTTATGACCAATAGAAGGTATTACTACTTCATCACGAATAAAAATAACCAATGTTTCTAACAATCCTTGAACACCGCTTGGCGCTGCATTTGGATTCTTCCTATACTTGCGTGCTGCTGCTCCAAAAAGAAGAATTAAAATTAATGCTGTGATAAAAAGCCCAACTACACTTTTGGTTGGAGATAAATCTAAAACAGATGCATTTGCTACTTCACCCTTTTCGTTAAAGGTTACCTTTTCTTCACCTTCTGCTTTATATATTTTTTCACCGCTTAATATAAAACCATCATGCTCGTAGTAATGAACATGCTTTCCATTCACCTCAGCATTTTTCTTATTGTGATAAAAATGAGAAGCTGAGAAAAAATGAAACCCATTTTCATCCTTTATAATTACAGGTAAGTATATAGAGAAATGCTTTTCAGCCGGGGTTCCTTCATTAAGTGTAAAAAAATGTATCTCATGAGCATCAGTAATGTGATGGATAATCATTTCACCGGCATCAAATTTTTGTTCGTGATTTTGCTCGTGAGAATTTTCAGTTGAATGAGCTTCTACCGCTGCAGTTTCATGAGAAACAGAATCATGAGAAGCGAAAGAAACGAATGAAAAAAGCGTAAAAAGAACAAAACCTATGTTTCTTTTAAAATGCATATTAAGTGTAAAATTCTGTTTTTCAGCGAGTTTAAGATTCGAGGCCATCCTTTTTATCGGTGCGCAATTTATGTAGTAAAAACTTAATTTCAAACACTGTGAAAAATAAATATAAAATAAAAAAATAAATGATAAAAAACGTGTTCCGTTCTTTGGCTGTAACCCAATAAATAACTACAAACAAAACACAGAACAACATACGCAAACCTACCCCGCCCATTACCCCTGTAATAAAACGCGAACCGCTTTTATCAGCTGCTTTCAACTGCAAATTGGTAAGCAATGTTGTGAGCAAAGTAAAAAAAGCAATGGCGGCATAACCGATGACTCCTATAGAGGTGAATCCTGATAAGTCAGAAATAAATAAAATACCTGCACAAATAAGAACTACAAGCGAAAGTTGAGCGTAAAATATAGACATTTGTAATTGAAATGGCAAAGGTAATGCGATGAAACTAAATGTAACACATTAAAAAATATCAAGAGCGACTAATTATTTTTTTCCTTAACATTTAATAGCCTAAAAACCCTGTATGATAATTTACCCATAACCTACCTTTAAGATAGCGAAAGTCATTTTGCAAAAAGTTTTATATAGTACAAATGAAAACATTCTTTACTCTCTCAATCATTGCTTTATCCCAACTTTGCTTTGGCCAAAAATTAATAGCCAAATGGGGCTTCGACAATTCAACCAATACTATTGATACAGGTCAGGGGAGCTTTGCCACAGAAGGTGGTGTTGCATTCTCATCCTTTGTAACAGGAAATCCTTCTACAGGAAAATCCTTTGGAACAAATACATATCCTGCCCAATCTCAAAGTAATGAAAAAGCAGGCATTCGAATCAAAGTTTCAACTCAGGGTTTTAAAGATATTAGTTTCGGTTTTGAACAATACAATAGCAACACAGCTTCTAAAAAAACAATGATATTTGTTTCGGGTGATGGAACAAGTTTCACGCGGGTGGACAGCCTTATAGTGACTGCCGGTTCAGCCTGGTTTACTAAAATACTTGACCTGAAATCATTTACTTTTTTAAATAATCAATCCGAAATTCATATTCTTCTGGTTTCATCATTTATGGGTACACAATATGTTGCAACTGGTTCAACTAGCGCATACGGAACTGCCGGAACATGGCGGTTTGACAATATCAGGTTTTGGGGAACCGAAGACAAAACGCCAACTATTAAACCTAAATTAAATGTAAGCTCTGACAAGACATCCTTATCCGAAGCAAAATCGGACACGGCAACGATTACATTTACATTAAGTGATACAGCTTTGGTTACTATCAAAAACAAGATAACTTTTGGAGGAACTGGAATTAGTTCTGTTGACTATATGTGGCTAGGAACGGATACTTTGACTATTGCTAAAGGTAAATTGACAGCATCTTTAAAATTAAAAATTAAAGATGACACAGAAGTAGAATCATTTGAAACCGGCGATATTTCAATAATAAACCTTGATACAAATATTATTAAAGGCAACAGCCTGAAAATATCTTTAACGGATAATGATATGCAAAGCACTTTGATATCTGCAGTTCAGGGAAAAGGCAGTTCAAGTGCAATAGTAAATTCAACGGTTGTGGTTGAAGGAATTGTTATAGCTAACCTTCAGGGAACTAATGAACAAGGTGGCTATTATATCCAGGATAAAAATGCTGACAGCGATCCTGAAACCTCTGAAGGTATTTTCATTAAAGATTTAACGTTCAATGTAGGTGAAGGAGATTATGTAAAAGTGACAGGCAAGGTTCAGGAATTGTATGGACAAACCATGATTTCATCCGTAAACTCTGTATTAATACTTTCTAATAATAATACAATTCAGCCTGTCAATATCCAATTTCCAGTGGATTCTGTCAATTTTCTGGAGCGATATGAAGGCATGAAAATTATAGTAAAACAACAATTAACAGTTACTGAAAACTACCAATTGGGCCGATATGGAGAAATTCAAGCTTCGGTAAATGGAAGATTATTTAACCCAAGTAATTCCATTGATCCCAACGATAATCCAAAAGAGGGAAATAGTTCTTCGGGATCTTCAAACGTTACTGCCTTGCTAGCCAAGCAATCCCTGAACAACCGCAGTAAAATAATTATCTGTGATAAACTATCCATTCAAAACCCAAACCCAATTCCATTTATTGACCCCATTCATAAAACCTTGAGAGGCGGTTCAACAATTGATACATTGACAGGGGTTTTAGGATATGACTTTAATTTTTACAGGCTTTATCCTGAAGGCGGCCAATTGAAATTAAATTATGCTACACGACCGGAGGTACCAACAATTGCAGGAGCTAATGTAAAAGTAGTAGGTATGAATGTATTGAACTATTTCAATGGCGACGGGATAGGCGGAGGTTTTCCTACGCCAAGAGGTGCAGCTACTGCACCAGAATTTGTGAGACAAAAAGCTAAAATAGTAGCCGCAATAAAAGCTATGGATGCGGATGTTTTAGGACTGATGGAAATGGAAAACGACGGAGACAGTACCTTCTCTGCCATTAAAGATTTGGTAACAAGCATTAATGCAGCCTATGGTAGCAATACATATGCTTATATCCGCGATTCGAAAGGCACAAACGGTAACCCCGGAACGGATGCTATAAAGGTGGCAATTATTTATAAACCTTCGGTTTTAACTCCTTTTGGCCCATCAAAAAGCCATAACGATGCCTCTTTTTCAATGCTTGGCCGTCCTCCCCTGGCACAAACATTTACTTTAAACAGTAATTCTGAAAAATTCACAGTAATTGTAAACCATTTTAAATCTAAAAGTTGTGCCGCTTCACCTGCCGATCCGTTAGACCTTGACCAAAAAGATGGGCAAGGTTGTTTTAATGCTACCCGAAAAAAACAGGCTTCTGCCCTGTTAACATTCATTAACACCATAATGCAGGTGGATAGCGATATTGTTTCGGTTGGCGATTATAACGCTTATGGAGAAGAAGATCCTATTGATATATTAAAAACTGGTGGTTTGAAAAATATTATTTCCAATGAAACTTATTCCTATGTATTTGATGCCCAGGCTGGTTCTTTAGATCATGGCTTTGCAACTCCCAGTTTGTTTAAACAATTGACAAATGCAGCCAAATGGCATGTAAACTGCGATGAACCCTTAATTATTGATTATACCTTAACATTTAAAACTCAAGATTTATATTCACCTGTAGCTTACCGTTCATCAGACCATGACCCACTTATAGCTGGATTTAACCTGGCAAAAAAGGAACCTGTAGGAATTGAATTAAAGAAAAACACCAGTTTTAAAATTTATCCAAATCCAAACAAGGGTAATTTTACAATTGATTTAACTGATTTGGGAACTTCTTCAATTGGGATTTTTTCTTTAACGGGTAAATTGGTTTACTCAAAAGGTGGATTAAATGGCATAAGTGAAATTTATACGGACTTGAATTCCGGTTTATACTTTATAGTAATTGAAAGTCAAGGAAAAAGAGTAACAGAAAAACTTTTTGTTCGTTAGAATTAGTATTATTTCTTCGAAAAATCCTTAATCAACTTATACATTATACCAAACAAACCAATTAACATAGCTGAGATGGTGAACCAAGGAGTTTTGGTTTTGAAATAAGAATCAGTTTTTCGGCCAAGCCACGTAAACAGCAAAAGCGTTCCTATCATTTGCAGGGCAAGGCCGCTGTATTTTAGAAAAGAGTTGGGTTGTTTGTCGTTCATCCTCATATTTTTTTGTCATACAGACGAAGGAAGCATCTTTTATCTATTTCAATGAGATTCCTCGTGCCTAGGAATGGCAATATACTGAATTACTGCCCTTGCATATGGCAACTTCCATTAAACTCTCCGCCTGACTCAATTACCATTTTTGAAGTAGCAATATTGCCATCAATATGACCGGAAGCTTTAAGAAAAAGAATATCAGTAATTGTTAAGTTTCCTTTTACAGCCCCTGAAATATCCGCACTATTGGCTGTAACATCACCATCTATGGAGCCGGAAGTACCTAAAACCATTTTGGATTTAGTAATTACATTTCCTATTACCCTACCGTCAATACGAATATCGCCGTCCGAATTTATATTTCCCTTAATTTCTGTTCCGTCTCCCACCAAATTAAGTACCAGTCCAGGACCAAAAGTGGCTACTTTGTCTTTTTTACCAAACATAGCGGCGAATATAATAAAAGTTACAAGTTTTAAACGAAAAGTTAAAAGCTAAATGTTAAAAACTATAAGCTAATAGGTGGAGGATTAAAAAAGTATAAAATCCTTAGGATCCATAGGAATACCATTTTGCCAAAGCTCAAAATGAAGATGGTATCCTGACGATAATTCACCTGTATTACCTACCAAAGCTACCGGCTCACCGGCACTTACATAGCTGCCATCCTTTTTTAAAAGAGCCGAATTATGCTTATAAACCGAAATAAAATCATTGGGATGTTGAATAACAATGGTATTGCCATTTTCTGGTGTCCAGGTACTTAAGATAACTGTTCCATTCAAAATACTTTTTACAGCACTATTTTTGGGTGCTGCAATATCTAGGGCGTAATGATTTTTTTTAACATTAAAGGTATCTGTTATAAAGCCCTGCAATGGAGTGTACATTGTATTTCCTGTATAAGCCACAATATCCATTTGATTAATGTCCCCATTCTCTAATTGTTCTCTTAATTTCTGTTCCTCCGGACTTACTTTGTCAAAATCAAATGTGCCACTTACATCGATTGAATCAGGCTTAGGAGCATTTCTATATACCGAATCACGCCCCATTAATATGTTTAATAAATTATTTCGCTCCTTGTCAATAGTTTGAACTTTTTGTTCTAAAGAATCTTTAAGATAATTTAATTTCAGATATTCAACTTTATAGCTATCACCAGAACTATTTCCATATACGTACTCTCGCAATGGCGTTCGGGTTAAAAGAAGCAAAATAACCAAAGTAAACAATACAATAATGCTACTAAAAATCATCAAAACATTTAGCGGAGTAAGTATTACACTGAACTTATCTTCCCATGTTTCACGATTACGCAATACTAAAATATAATGGGTTCTACTTTTTACAGCCAGGTATTTTCTTAAGTCTTTGAAATTCATGAATAATTAATATTAATATAGGGTTATTTCATAATCGGGTAAAATTCAATTAAGGAATGATAAAAATATTACGGTTTAAAGAAATATTTTTGCAGTTGCAAAGTTATATACTTAGCAGATTAATAAATAATCCTGATTTGATAAAGCTTAGGTTAATTACCATATTTCTCCTTTTAACATCTTTTAGTGCTCAGTCTCAAAAGAAAAACACATGGTTACGCCGTAATTGGACAAACATGGTGTCTCATTACAATATTTACTATCACGGTGAAAAAACACTGATTGAACAGGTGCAAGACCTCGTTTTATTGCACAAAGACGATTTTAGCAAACCAATTGAGGTATATCCCTACAGTGACGAAGCCACGGCTACAAGTCTAAAACCCAAAATGGAAGAGGTAATGAAAAAAACCTCACTCATTATTAATAAAAAAAGTAAAAGCAATTGGGTAGACGACAGTTGGTTATTAGCGGGTAAAGCTCATTTTTTTAGAGGCGATTTATTTTCGGCAGATGAAAATTTTCAATTTGTAAACTCGCAATATGCCGACAGACCAATTCATTATGAAGCCAAACTTTGGATATTAAAAACTGTAGTAAGAACCGAAAAGATAAATGATGCTGAAGCAATTTTTAAAACTTTTCAGCGTGAGGAAAAGTTTCCTTCCAAATATCAAGATGATTTAAACTTAGTAGCCGGTGATATTTATACCAAAATGGGCTTGTATGCTGAGGCTGTAAAGTATTTAGAAGCCGGATTAAAGGGAACAAAAGATAAAATTTTAAAGTATCGTGTTCATTTTTTATTAGCTCAGATTTATTTACAAACCAAGGATTATGAAAAAGCCCGCAATCATTACAGAACCGTGGCTAAAATGAATGCGCCATATGAATTTGCATTTCAATCTAATATTGGTATAGTAAAAGCAAATGCCTTGGCCGGCAAAACCGATACGCGTGAAAGCCGTAAAAATCTTAAAAAAATGCTGAAGGATGATAAAAATATTGATTACTACGATCAACTTTATTTTGAATTAGGCAACTTGGATTATGCGGATAAAAGCTATTATAAAGCAATTAAAAACTACCAATCAGCAGCAACAAAGGCTACTAAAAACCCTGACCTAAAAACCAATGCCTATTTAATAATTGCTAAAATATATTATGAAAATAAAAACTATAAGTTAGCTGAAAAGTTTTTTGACAGCACTTCGTTATTTATTACCGAGAAACATCCGGAGTATGAAAAAATAAAGCTTCAACAATCCATTCTTTCTACCCTTATTAATCATCTTATCACGATTCATACACAAGATAGTTTGTTAAAACTTGCTGAATTGCCAAAAGATAAATTGGAGGCAGAAATAAGAAAGAATATAGAGCGGGAAAAAGAAGCTAAGAAAAAAGCCGATAAAAAAGCAAAGGAAGAAGAAGCGGAGTCGGAAGTGCAAACTTTAAATACCCCCACAACTCCTGCATATAGCAGTACCGACCAATTTATTTTTGATAATCAAGCCCTTCTAGGCAGAGAGTACAATGAATTTTTGAAACGATGGGGAAACCGAAAGTTAACGGATAATTGGAGGATTGTTTCCATTAAAAAGGATTTAGTAACCGAACAACCCGATAAAAAACCGGATGATGGTAAGGATCCTGAACCCGATAAAAAAGAACAGGCAAATGAAACTGCCAGCGATGCACCAGAAGATTTAAAAAAATACTATACAGGAATACCTTTTACAGCCAAGGACAAAGAATTTGCCAATAAAAAAATACTTGAAAGTCATGTAGAAGCCGGTAAAATCTACCATGAAAAATTAAAGGTATACAAAGAAGCCATCTATCATTTGGAGGAAGCCAATAATCGCTATCCTGCCAATGTGCATGAAGCTGAAATATATTATTACCTAACCAAATGCTATGATGAACTAAAAGATGCCATTCAAACCAAACTTAATAAAGATAAATTAGCCACCAAATATCCTGAGTCACCTTATAACCTTGTATTAAACCCTGCTGATTCATCAAAACCATCCTCACCAAGTAGCAATAATAAAAGTGAGAAAAAGGAAGTGCTTGATGCTTATGAAAAAATATATGATGCCTTTAACAAAAAGGATTATGCATTGGTTAAAAAAATAAAACTGGAAGTTGACAGCAAGTATGCCGGAAATGCCATTCAGGCCAAATTTGATTACTTATATGCTTTGGCCGTAGCCAAAACAGAAAGTATTGAAAAGTTTATGGAATTACTGAAACAAATTAAAGATAACTATCCAGGTACCGAGATTGGTGTGCAAGCCGCATATACTTTAGAAATAATTGAGAACAAAAACAAAATAGCTTCGTTAGATCCTAAATCCATATACAAATTCGATGGTACTCAAACCCATTACTTTAGCATTATAACAGATGAAGGACAGTCGGACAGAATAAAGACTGCTTTATCTAATTTTAATACAAAATATTTTGCCTCCGGTAATTTAAAAACTAAGTCGTTTTTATTGGGAAGTAAAGATATGTTAGGTGTTGAAGTATTTGCCAACAAATCAGAAGCCTTGGATTATTACAAATCTTTCACACTTAATTTCAAAGAGTTTTTACCTGATTTGGGACCATCGGTTAAGTTTTTTATCATCTCCTCCGATAATCTTAAAACGATGATGCGGGAAATGGAAGAAGGAACCTATATCTCATTCTTTGAGAAGATGTATTTGTAAGATGAATTGAAGTAAACTCCTTACTTTTGTTTAATAAGTTGATATGTACGAACATAAATTAAATTAAACCATGAAATTTCTTATTCTGATTTTTATTGCTTTAGGTCCTTATTTAACTTTCTCCAAAGCCAATAAATCCAATACGAGGCAACATAGGTTAGAATTAGGTGTGAGTTACACCTCCATTTATTTTTTATCTTCAAAAACTAATAATTACTTTAATAATTATTACGCCAATTATTTTGGAAATATTCCTAATCCCACAGGTTGTCATGCATCTTATAATTTAAACAAAGCATATAGTATTAGTCTAAATTTTGGAGGATATGGAATATTTCCAGGTAATCGTGACAAAATTCCTGCAATAACACAAATTAATTTTTTAAATTTAGGTATATCCCTAAATAGGAAGATATTACAACATAAAAACTTTAAAATATTAGCAACAACAAGCTTGTCAAAAAGATGGGGACAAGAGGTAGTATTGCTTGGTTACTATAACCCATCTGGATTTTGTAGCATTAGCGATTATTCAGAATATAAAAGTTTAGGAATAGGTGGAGGAGCAAATTTCAATTACACAATGAGGAATAGATTTATTCTTGGTTTAGAAGTACAATATGCCCATTACTTTGAAAAACCTCATTTATCAAATAATTATGATTCAGAATTTTATAGAAATTATAAACCACTGAAAGATATGATTATTGGAAATTTAAAGGCTAGTGTTTTATTATTTTAATTACTCCAAATTAACCGAATAAAAAAAAAGCCTCGGTCTCCCGAGGCTTTTTCATTAATATTGTTTTTTGAATCTTATTCAGCTGAATCGTTTTCAGTTGAAGTTTCTTCTGATGTTGTTTCTACTTCAACTACAATCGGAGCTTCAGCAGCAGCTACGGCTTCCTTTTTAGGGGCCTTCTCTGCCTTTGGAGCTGGCTTAGCAGCTACAGTTGCTTTTGTTCCGTTAGATTTTGCATAATCCACAACAGCTTTAAAAGCAGCAGGGTGGTTCATAGCTAAATCTGCTAAAACTTTACGATTTAATTCCATTCCTGAGTTATGGTATAAACTCATAAACTTTGAATACGATAATCCTTCCATACGAGTAGCAGCATTAATACGCTGAATCCATAATGCACGGAAATTGCGTTTCTTAGCTTTACGGTCTCGGTAGGCATAACCCCATCCTTTTTCAACGGCGTTTTTAGCTACCGTCCATACATTTTTTCTACGACCCCAATAGCCTTTGGCAAATTCGAGGATTCTTTTTCTGCGTGCCCTTGAGGCAACATGATTTACTGATCTTGGCATTTTGTTTTATTTGATTAATGCACGGCGCTGTAATGTTTCAACAATCTTATTTGCCATTGCGGGTTAGTCTTATTTTTGATTTGAAAATTTGGAGATTTGGAAATTTGAAAATGGTTTACAGTCTCCTATCCCTATACTCAAAATCTCTAATCTAATTACATTCTTAGCATAAACTTCACATTTGGCATATTGGTATCATCTACATAGGCAGGTGCACCTAAACCTTTCTTACGTTTATGAGACTTCTTGGTTAAAATGTGATTTTTAAAAGCGTGCTTAAACTTAACCTTACCGGTAGCGGTAACTTTAAATCTCTTCTTTGCACTTGAATTGGTTTTTAATTTTGGCATGATTCTATTCGTTCTAAATTCTTAATTCTATTTTTTAACTTTTGGTCCCAGCATGATAAACATTTTCTTGCCTTCCATCTTTGGTTCCATTTCTAACTTTGCAATATCGCTAAGGCTTGCTGCAAATTCTTCCAGAAGTTTTGAGCCACGTTCTTTGTAAACAATGGTTCTGCCTCTAAAAAAAACATAAGCCCTTACTTTATGACCTTCACCCAGAAACTTGGTAGCATGCTTGGTTTTAAATTCAATATCATGCTCATCGGTATTGGGTCCGAAACGTATTTCTTTTATCTCAACCTTAGTGCTATTGGCTTTCATCTCCTTAGCTTTCTTTTTTTGTTCGTACAAGAATTTATTGTAATCAATAATTCTACAAACAGGAGGATCGGCTTTAGGTGAAATTTCAACCAAATCTAATCCAAACTCTTCAGCCATTTCAATGGCTTCGCTCAAGCTTACAATACCAGGTTCTACATTATCACCAACCAAACGAATTGGGTCAGCAGTAATTTTTCCATTTATTTTATGGAGCTCAACCTTTACAGGTGGTCTTCTAAAACCGGGTACACGGACCTGAGGAGCCGGAACTATCGGTCTGTCATTCCCTGTTGGAACTGCCGGTATTTCAGGCAGATTATTTTTGATTGGGTTTTCTATGGTCTTACTAATTTAATTTCTGCTTAAAATAACTTACAAATTCTTCAAGTTTCATTGAGCCAACATCTCCTTGTCCGTGCACCCTCACTGATACTTCATTGTTTTCTTGTTCCTTTTCACCAATGATAAGCATAATTGGGATTTTTTTCATTTCGGCATCCCTAATTTTTCTGCCTACCTTTTCGCTACGATAATCAACAAGGCCGCGAATATCGTTTTTTTCCAAATAAATTAAAAGGCTTTTTGCAAATTCCTCAAACTTTTCGCTGATTGGAAGAATCGCAACTTGATCGGGAGTTAGCCAAAGCGGGAAATTTCCACTGCAATGCTCGATCAAAACTCCGATAAAACGCTCTAATGAACCGAATGGTGCACGGTGAATCATTACAGGACGAGCTTTGGTATTTTCTGAAGTAATATACTCAAGTTCAAAACGTTCGGGCAAATTATAATCCACTTGTATGGTCCCTAATTGCCATGAACGCCCTAAAGCATCTTTTACCATAAAATCTAACTTAGGGCCATAAAAAGCAGCTTCCCCATACTCGGTTACTGTTTTTAAGCCTTTTTCAGCAGCGGCTTCAATAATGGCATTTTCTGCTTTTTCCCAATTTTCTTCGCTTCCAATATATTTTTCACGATTTACCTTATCGCGCAGTGAAATTTGTGCTGTATAATCTTGAAAATCCAATTTATCCAAAACATACTTAACCAAATCAATTACGGATTTAAATTCATCTTTGATTTGGTCGGAAGTACAAAAAATATGCGCATCATCTTGCGTAAAACCTCTCACACGGGTTAATCCGCTTAACTCACCTGACTGCTCATAACGGTAAACTGTTCCAAACTCTGCTATCCTTACCGGCAATTCTTTATACGATCGTGGTTTATGCCCGTATACTTCGCAGTGGTGGGGACAATTCATTGGTTTAAGATAAAATTCTTCCCCTTCCTCCGGTGTTAAAATTGGCTTAAACGAATCGCTGCCATATTTTTCATAATGCCCTGAAGTTACATATAATTCCTTTTTACCAATATGCGGTGTTACTACTTGCACATAGCCTCTTTCCAATTGCTCCTGACGCATGAAACGCTCCAAACGTTCACGAATCATAGTACCACGTGGCAACCAAATGGGTAGCCCCGCTCCTACTTTATCCGAAAACATAAACAATTCCAGTTCTTTGCCCAATTTACGGTGGTCGCGTTTTTTGGCTTCTTCTAATACAAAAAGAAATTCAGTAAGTTCTTTTGCTTTTGGAAATGTAACGCCATACAAACGGGTTAACTGTTTATTTTTTTCATCCCCGCGCCAGTAAGCTCCGGCAATGTTTAATAATTTAACAGCTTTTATTTTTCCGGTAGATGGGATATGCGGCCCGCGGCACAAATCCGTAAAATTACCCTGATGGTAAAATGTAATTTGTCCATCTTGCAATCCGTCAATCAATTCTAATTTATAGGGGTCGCCCTTTTTTGTAAAATATTCTATGGCGTCTTTTTTTGAAACATCCTGACGTGTAAATGAATTATCGGCATTGGCCAATTCTTGCATTTTGGCTTCTATAGCCGGAATTTGGTCGGCTGTAAAATGCATGCCACCAAAATCCACATCATAATAAAAACCATTTTCTATTGGAGGGCCAATTCCAAGTTTAACGCCCGGGTATATAGCTTCCAAAGCCTCAGCCATAATGTGTGCCGAGCTGTGCCAAAACGTAGATTTTCCTTCTTTATCGTCCCACGTTAGTAATTTTAAGGAGCAGTCGTTAATAATAGGGCGAAAACTATCCCAAACCTCGTCATTCACTTTGGCCGCCAAAACATTGCGGGCCAATCCTTCGCTAATTCCTTTGGCTATGTCCATAGCAGTAGTACCTTTTGGGTACTGCCTTAACGAGCCATCCGGAAGTGTTACATTGATCATAAATTTTTAAAAGATTGCAAATTTAAGTTTTTTGAATCTAATAGACAGCAAAAATAGTGTGGATTGGCATAACAAACTGCGTTAATCATGACCACATTTGTCCCCACCAGGCACGAGGGATCTTAACCCGATGATGAGATGCTTGGTGCCTCAGCATGACAAACTTCGCAATAATTGGCAGCCCTGATTCTTGTCTCCACGAATCGGAATCTGAAAAGGATGAATTTTGTCTTGATTCGTGAGGATACGAATCAAGGCGGGGAATTCATACCCATGCTAGTTGCAAGAGTATTAAAAATATAAAAAGCCCGTTTGATGATTTATAAATTGGAATATATTTGTACACATAAAAATGACTATCTATGGCACAAAGCCAACACTTTTCTGTTGTACATGTGCAACACAATGGCACATATATGTTAGCGGTCAGTTAAAAACAGTAATCAATAAAAAAGCAAAATGAATATAACAATCATAGGAGCCTCGGCTGGAATAGGATTAGAAACAGTGAAAAGAGGATTAAATAGAAATCATTCGATAACAACCCTTTCTCGATCCGAAATCCAACTAGAAGAGAAAAACTCTTTAAAAATGATACTTGGTGATGCAACTCATAAAGCGGACCTTTTAAAGGCAATCCAAGACGCAGAGGCACTAATTATAACTTTGGGGACAAGCAAGAATATGAAAGCCACTACCCTCTTTTCAGATTTCGCTAAATTGATTGTGGATTTACATAAAGAGAAAAAAATAGAAATCCCAGTTATTTTCGTGACCGGATTTGGAGCTGGAGAAAGTAAAAATTATGTTCAGTGGGTTGTCAAGATGTTTCTAAAATATATGTTAAAAGACGTATATGCCGACAAAACTAAAATGGAAGAAATTATCACTGATTCCGATATGAATTGGACAGTTGTGAGGCCAGGACGGCTATTAGACAGGGAATTGACAGAAAAATACCGTATTGAAAACACATTATTCAAAGGAATTAATATAGGCGGAATTAATAGAGCTGACGTAGCGGACTTTTTAATAAAACAAGCAGAAAAACAAACGGAATTAAAAAAGTACATTGCTATATCTGAAAAATAGGAAAAATAAAAGCCGAACCGCTAACAGCACCTACAAGAAATTGGCGGTTCAGTGGTTAAATAAACATTTGTGCTTCGTATCAAGTACATTGGTGGCAGACAGTTTTCGTCTCCGAAATCGCCAACTACTTGTAGCTGCAAACCTTTGAGGAGTAATCGTGTTGAAGTTCGGAGGGATGTTTTGTAACAAAGTTTTACTGTTTGCAGCCCAAAGCAAAGGAGGCAAGAAATGCTGATTAAGTCGTTTCGATTGACATCGTGAAAGCTTGTTTTCAGATGATACGAATATCGTAC
>CAMDGU010000022.1 GCA_945897885.1 Chitinophaga pinensis | reverse complement strand
AAACTTTATAATTAAAAATGATTTCTCCTCCCGCATTTTTTATTTTCTCTTCCAATACTTCGCATACTTTCGAATAGTTAATAATTCCGGTCTGCGGAACATACAATCCTTTTATTCCATTGCAGTTAGGTTCATGTTGTTTAATTTCTGATTCAGTTAGCTTAACTATTCCGCTTAATCCGTTTTCAATCCCTCGTTGATACAACATATCCAATTGTGAAAGCTCATTTCCAGAAGTTGCTACCACTATTTTACCGCACAAATCGTATGGTATTTTGTTTTCATCACAAAATTCAAGCAACATTTTATAACCATTGATACAATTTACAGCCTTTAAACTTCCTGGTTTGTAGTATAATCCACTATGAATTACCCCGCTATTATGCCCCGTTTGATGAGCTGCAACATGATTTTCCTTTTCCAAAACAACCAGTTGCATTTCAGGTTTTAAAGTTAAAAGTCGGTGGGCTGTTGCCAATCCAACAATACCTCCTCCTATAATGGCTATATCATACTTTTTAGACATGGGGCAAAGGTAATTATTTATTGCCGTTGGTTTAAACCAACGGCAATGGAATTGCTTTAAGAATCTCTATTTTTGTATTTTAATTATGACCACAAACGAAATCCTTCAAAATATATTAGCCAAGCGCATCATGATTATTGATGGTGCTATGGGAACTATGATTCAACAGTATAAATTGAGTGAAGAGGATTATCGTGGAGAACGCTTTAAGGATTACCCTCAATCCGTAAAAGGGAATAATGACCTGTTGGTCATAACGCAACCCAAAATTATTGCAGATATTCATAAAGAATTTTTGAAGGCAGGAGCCGATATAATTGAAACCAACACCTTTAATGCCAACCATTACAGCATGGCCGATTATGCCATGGAAAACTTGGTGACAGAAATAAATCTGGAAGCCGCTAAAATTGCCCGAAAGGTGGCCGATGAGCAAACCGCTTTAAGCCCTGATAAGCCAAGATTAGTAGCCGGAGCCATAGGACCTACGAATAAAGCAGGTTCATTATCGCCCGATGTAAATAATCCCGGATACCGTTCCGTAACCTTTAATGATTTGGTTAAAGCCTACTCTGAACAGGCTAATGCGTTGATTGACGGTGGCGTAGACATGATTTTGGTTGAAACAGTTTTTGATACCTTAAACAGCAAAGCAGCTCTTTTTGCCATTAATACTATTTTTGAAGAACGGAATATTGAAATGCCTGTGATGGTTAGCGGAACCATAACGGATGCCAGTGGAAGAACCCTTAGCGGTCAAACACCGGAAGCCTTTTACATCTCAATAAGTCATGCCGGTTTATTTAGCGTTGGTTTAAATTGTGCATTAGGAGCCGCGCAAATGCGACCCTTTATTGAAGAAATATCTAACGTGGCTGAGTGTTATGTAAGCTGTTATCCAAATGCAGGCTTACCAAATGAATTTGGTGAATATGATGAAAGCCCTGAAAATATGGCCCGTGTTATTGAAGATTTTGCCAAAAGTGGATTTTTAAACATAGTAGGTGGTTGCTGTGGAACTACTCCTGCGCATATCAAAGCCATTGCCGACACGGTTTCTAAATATTCTCCAAGAGAACTACCTGTTATCGTTGATTAATTAGTTTTATTAAATCCTCTTCTAATGTTTTTGAAGGATTTTCAACGATTCTGCCCAGTTCCTTTCCTGCATTATCACTAACAATAAAGGTTGGTACAAATTTTATTTGTAAAGTTTTATACACTTCAGGAATTTGCTTTTCTTTGTTTACAAAAATTATTTCAAGGTTCTCTTTCTGAAACTGGATTATGTCCAAAAGTTTAATAAATCGAGGTAATTGAAGCCTTGTATCGCTGCACCACTCACCCCCGGCTATTATTATTTTTACAGTATTTAACCCAAAAAGTGAATCAACGGCCTTTTCTGAAACCCGATATTTTTTATATTCCATTTTAAACCAGTCATATTTTTTTAATTCTCTAATTGAAATTGCCCCTATTTTATACTCTTCAGAGGATTTTTTCAAAAGCTTACACCCTGAAACCAAAAGGAGTAAAATGGGTATTACTAATTTTATAGCTTTCATATCATTAATTACGTTTTACTCTTTGTTTTTGTTTTGGTAAAAGTAATATTTGTCCTTAGTAAACTATATGGCCAAAACATTAAAAAACAGTAATACTACAATGCAAAAACAAACGGATATGTTTTTGTTGTTCCTTCTTATTGCCACCGTTTTTGTTTTCATAAAAGGAATGTCATATGATCTTTTAAACTTTGATGATAACGAGTATTTTGACAGCTACCCCGAAATACTAAATCTAAGTTTTGAAAGCATTAAAAAATATTTTTCAAGCTATTATGTATTAATGTATCAGCCATTGCCAATCCTGAGTTTTGCATTAACATATTCGTTTGTAAAACTTGACCCTAACGCCCATCACATTATCAACTTAGGGTTTCATTTATTTAATATCTACTTGGTTTATGCATTTATTGGCAAGCTTACCGATAAACCATTTGTAAAACAGGCTGTTGCTTTTCTTTTTGCGCTTCATCCTTTGGCTGTGGAACCCGTTATTTGGATTTCGTGTCGCAGCAGCGTGATGTATGTATGTTTTTACTTATTAGGATTAATTTCTTACCTTAACTACAGGCAATCAGATAAAACAAAAATTTTGATGCTATGCGGCTTATGGTTTATTCTTTCCCTTTTTTCCAAAGTTCATGCGGTTACGTTTCCATTAACCCTTTTAGTTCTTGACTTTTTTCATTTTAAATTTGGTTTCAACAAAAAATTAAGTTTGGAAAAAATTCCTTTTTTCCTTCTTTCACTTGTGTTTGGAATTATAGCTATACGCAATACCGAAACGGCCAAAAATATCGCTTTTAGTTCTTCTGCCTATTCGTTAATCGATTATATTTTCATTCTGTTTTATGAGTTAAGCTGGTATTTGTTTAAACTGTTTTTCCCTATAAATATTTCACCAATATATGTTTACCCTATAAAAACTGAAGGGATCCTTCCTTTAGTATATTATGCTTCGTTTATCATTGTCTTAGGAATTGCTTTTTTGGTTTACAAATTCCAAAAATCAAAACCCTATTTGCTATTTGGTTTGGTTTTCTTTTATGTAAGTTTGGTTTTTACTTTCCAAATTCTACCTTCCCGCTTATTTATAGTGGCCGATAGATATGGCTATTTAGCCAATATTGGCATTTTTTTTATATTAGCCCAATGGTTTGTTGAATGGAAAGAAGGAAAAATAAATTGGCTTAAGGATTTTTCGGGCAAACACTACATTCCTTATATTATTGGGGTAGCAGTATTGTTTTTATCTTTTCAACAAACCTCCGTTTGGGAAAACAATAAAACGGTAGCCAACCGAATTATAGAAACAAACCCCGAAACGTCTTATTTAGCTAGAGCCTACGGTGTAAAAGCAAATTACGAAAAAGATATTCTTAAAAATCCGGAACAAGCCTTGGTAGATTATGAAAAAGCCATAGAACTGGACTCCAATGACTGGGTTTCGCCATATCAAGCCGGATTGCTTTATCAATCTCTTGGCGATTCTACCTCTGCAATCAGGTATTTTAAACTTGCTATTAAAGCTGAAAAAACCTCACCAATGGCTTTTACAGATTGGGGAGTATTGCTTTCGGCCCAAAATCAACATTCAAAGGCACTTATTTTAGCCGATAGTGCATTAAAAAGGAAACCTTATTTCGCCAATGCCCTACTTTTAAAAGCCGTTTCTTTATTAAATTTAGGAAATATTTCTGACGCACAAAAAAATTTAAACCTTTGCATTTCAAAAAATCCTGATTTTGCTCCTGCTTATAAAAACCGAGGAATAGTGAGGTTAAATAACTTAAATAACAAAGATGGAGCCTGTTCCGACTTTAAAAAAGCAGCTGAATTGGGTGAACCCGGAATGGATCAAATTTTGAAAGATTACTGTAATTAATGGTTTAGCAAAATATTAGGTTTGTATTTAAAAACAATAATTTTATATTTGCAGCCCTTAAAAAAAGGTGCGGTAGCTCAGTCGGTAGAGCAAAGGACTGAAAATCCTTGTGTCGGCGGTTCGATCCCGCCCCACACCACTTTTACTCCCGTCATTTTTTAATGACGGGATTTTTTTTATATAACCATGCAACCCAAAGTTTCAATCGTCATATTAAACTATAACACCAGGCATTTTTTAGAAAAATTTCTGCCGAGTGTTTTGGCTACAGATTATGAAAATTTTGAAGTTGTATTAGCGGATAATGCTTCTAAGGATGATTCGGTAGCATTTGTAAAAAGTCATTTTCCTAATATTTCCATTATTACCCTTCCTCAAAACTATGGTTTTGCCGGAGGATACAATAAAGCTTTGGCGCAGGTTAATGCTGATTATTTTGTGTTGCTTAATTCGGATGTGGAAGTTACTCCAGATTGGTTAAAACCTTTGGTGACGTTGGCTGAAAGTGATATGAAAATTTCGGCCATTCAACCAAAATTATTGGATTATAAAGATAAAACAAATTTTGAGTATGCCGGTGGTTCGGGTGGTTTTATTGATAAATTCGGTTATCCGTTTTGCCGTGGCAGATGGTTTAATACCTTGGAAACTGATACTGGACAATACAACGATACTCGTGAAATTTTTTGGGCTACCGGAGCGTGTTTTTTAATAAAAAGCCAATGTTGGCATGAAATGGGCGGCTTGGATGAAGACTTTTTTGCCCACATGGAAGAAATAGATTTATGCTGGCGAATGAAAAATGCCGGCTATAAAATTATGGTTTGTCCTCAATCCATCGTTTATCATGTTGGTGGTGGAACTTTGCCGGTTGGCAATCCGCGAAAAACATTTTTAAACTTTAGAAATGGATTATTTCTGCTCTGCAAAAATCTTCATGGCTCGGTACTTTGGAAAACCCTATTTATAAGGTTTGTATTAGACGGACTAGCCGGAGTAAAATTTTTAACTGAATTTAAGTTTCGTGAAATAGGGGCTATTTTAAAAGCACATTTTACGTTTTATGCCCAAATGCGCTATTGGCTCACTAAGCGAAAACAAGTTCCTTCTCAATCCAAAACCTTAACCGGCATGTATCAAAAAAGCATGGTGTTTGATTTTTATTTGAGAGGCAAAAGGAAATTTTCTGAAACGGAGTTGTAGGTTTCGCACAGAGTCACGGGGAACACAGAGCAAATAAGTAATTTTTATCTGTGCCTCCTTGCTAAACATTCTTTATCTCCCAATTAAATAAGTCACCCCCAATTCATAGCCTTCCAACCCCAAGCCTGAAATATTTCCTTTGCAGGCTCCCAAAAGCAAATCATGGTGACGTGCCGTTTCGCGATTGTAAATATTAGAAATATGAATACCAATAACCGGTGATTTAATAGATTTTACCGCGTCGGCTATAGCTATACTGGTATGGCTATAACCGCCAGCATTTAATAGTATTCCATCCAACTCAAATCCCCAATTCTGAATTTTAGTAATTAATTCGCCTTCCACATTGCTTTGAAAATAAACCAACTCGGCTTTATCCTTAAACGTATTTTTTAGTTCATCAAAATACTGATCAAACGATTTATCTCCATAAATTTCCGGTTCGCGTTTGCCCAATAGATTAAGGTTGGGGCCGTTTATGATTCCTATTTTCATAACTCAGCTACAAGAACTAAAATCTATTATTTCACTCTTTGCAGAAACATTAAGCCACATTATCATTTGCTCCTGTGTTACTTGATATCCGGGCAATCCTAGGTTTTTAGATATTATTTCTTGAACCTTTTTCACTTTTTAATAGTTTTATACCATTTTCCAACTCTTCCATTTTCTTAAGTATCGTATCTTGTGATTCAATAATTTTTAAAATATTGCTCATTACTTCCAACTCTCCCAATTTTGGTTTGCTTGGGTCAAATTCCTCCACAAAATTATTAACCTCTTTCATTGTAATTTCTAAAATGACTAAAACTTTTAATAGTTTTTCTTCCTTAAGATATTCCTGATGCTCCCATTTGGAATAGGAGGTTTGGTTTATACCTAATTTTTTAGCAACATAATCTTGTGTATATCCTTTATTAATTCTTAGCTTTCGCAATGTTTCGCCGTGGTTCTTTTAAAAGGAATACTTTAGAGTTAATTTTGCATAATTTAGAGGTTTTTACATTTGTATAGGTCAAAAATAATGATTTTTCTTTGTTCTTGTATTGCAATACAGAAAAAGCAAAAGCTCAAAAGCTTTTAGATGGGCAACTTAAAACTTTATTAAATAAAAATGAAAAAAATTATTTTAACATTACTTTTTATTACGATTAGTGGAATCATGTCATATGCTGAATGCTTTAGACATGTAGATTCAAGAGTGTATTCTAAATATTTCAATCAATCCGAATGGGGCGGATTCTGGGTTACTACCTGGTATGATACTGAGGGCAATTATCATATAGCGTGTGGTTTGACTAATTTTGAACCTGCTAACTGTCCAACTTGCGGTGCCCCTCCAGGAGGAGGTGATCCAACCGACGATGTTGCAGCAGCTTATTTATATTCACAAGCGGATGCCTCAGCTTACAACGAGGTTTTCGATGCAACATTTAATGCAATTTATCAGGTAAGTGGAGAAGCCAACCCCAGGCACTATAGAGTTACAATGTCTTGGACTGGCATCGAGGAAGATGATGTAATACAACATTTTGAAAGAATTGATTAATTATTTGGCTGGTAAAACTTATATAATCAGACAGAATTTACCAGCCGATTTTTTTAGTAGGTTTCAATTAATGAAAAGATTACTTATATTTCTTATATTATTATTAATAGTTTTTAATGGCTACACCCAAGTAAAATTATTATATAATTCAGATGTTAGCACTTTCAAAAGTTGGATTAATAATTCACAACCTATTATTGATCTAAATCAAAAGGAGACCTTGAAAAACTTTCATTGTGCTCAAAACACTTTCTTTTGGAAAAATATGAAAGCTGTTTTTGATAAAAATAACAATATCATTATAGCTGGAATGGATGATTCTAAGAGAAAGATTCATTTACAAAAAAGGAACTTATCTTCTCGAAGTATTCAGGATTATTATGTTTATAATCCCTTCGCTGACAGTTTAGATATAATTCCTAATTTAACCAGTTTTAACATTACAGCCGATTCAAATAAATTTCTCATAGTTTTCGAAAAAAAATATCTTATTTATTTAGAAATAAAATCAAACAAACTTGTTATTACCCGAAAGATAAGTTTTAATGATACAAATTTTCCACCATATAATGAATATTATTACTATAAAGAACTCTTTGGTATCCAACCTGTTAATGGAATTATTATCAACAAAAAACCATACTATTATGAGGACATATTATCTGTGGATATACTTCAGGATTTATCTAAAAAGAATATTTACTCTAATAAGTATGTCAATCCCGAATTTTTAAATTTAGGGTTGTCATCTTATGTTAATGGAAAAGACGATAAACTTATTTTAGCAAACGCATTAAAAAATGAGGTTATTTTAATTAATCTGTTAAACTATAAGACAGATACTCTAAAAAATGTAATACCCAGTTTTACAGAAATCAATAAATTCTATTTCGATTCCATTTACAAGAAATATCGTGGAAGAAATATTCCGAGCAGACTGAATGAATTTCTTGAGCATACAGACTCCTTTAACTATATTTTTAAAATAATTCTAAAGTCTGAAAATGAAATATGGGTTATATGGAAAGGAAAAGATGAAAAACCAAAACAAATAAAATTGGATATTATTGTTTTTGATATCAAAACCAAAACTTGGAAAACCAAATATCATCGATTGGTTTACGATTATTTTAACATGGGCCAATCCGAAATTGTAACTGAAACAAGCTATCCCATCGATTTTTTTAATAATCTTACTTATATAAAAGACAATAAACTCTTTGTTATAGCCAACGACAATATGGATTTTGATCCTATCGGTAAAACTTTGAAAGAGGTGAAAGATTTAATGAAAAGCAACACAAAACCAAAATCATTAAAATTATACGAGTTTGAAATAAAGGAACAATAAAATTAGTGGCACATTTCTTGTAAAAATGCAATCCAATGTCATAAGTAATTAATATTTGACAATTAGTTTAATTCTATTTTTTAAGCATTGGTATTGTCTAATCTGCGATTTTATTTTTTTGTTAGTTGCCTTATTGAATGCCCATTATCCATTTATGTTTCGTTTGATAGTTATTTACCAATGGGCATTTGTTCATATCTTTGCCGCAATGCGGATACTAGCATTTCTTATTTTTTGTTTTCCGGTTCTTTTGTTGGCGCAAGACAAAGAACCCATTACTATTAATAACGCCGATTATCTGGATTTTAATAAAAACTATGCCAATGCCGAACGCTTGGTAGGCCATGTAAGTATGAGCCAGGGCAATATGACCCTTACCTGCGACAGTGCCTGGTTTTGGAAAGATGAAAATAAAATGGAAGCCTTTGGTCATGCGTTTTTAAACCAAACCGGCGGAACCATGGTGTGGAGCGACTACATGCTGTATAACGGCAATACCAAACTGGCCAGCGCCCAGCGTAATGTAAAAATGACCGACGGCAAAATGAGCCTTACCACCGATGCCATACAATACGATGTAACCAATAAAATAGCCTACTATACCGCAGGAGGAAACATAAAAGACGGCGAAAATACCATGACCAGCCGCAGCGGAAGCTACCATTCCAAAACCCGTGAGTATTTTTTTAAAGGAAAAATAAAACTGGTAAACCCCGAATACACCATGACCAGTGATACTCTTAATTATAATGGCAATACCAAAACTGCATTTTTCTTTGGCCCGACGTATATTACCAGCACCGATAACCTGCTTTATTGCAACTATGGGTGGTATAATACCGACAAAAACACTTGCCAGTTTAGCAAAAAAGCCTACATCCTTAGTAAAGAAAACCGCATTGATTCCGACAGTTTTTTATACAACCGAAACACCGGCGTTGGCAGGGCTTTTGGAAACATTACATTAACCGATACCATTCAAAAAATAGTTATTAAAGGAAAAAAAGGAATCCATCACAGGTTTGAAAAAACAACCCTGATAAGCGGAAACGCTATTGCTGTGAAACAATTTGAAAATGATTCACTTTTTCTTAAAGCCGATTATTTTTATGACAAGCTGGATACCACGAACAAAAAAAGATCGCTTGCAGCTTATGGTTCAGCCAAAATTTACAAACCCGATATTCAGGGAATGGGTGATAGTTTGAGTTATTCATTAACCGATTCAGTTATCCGACTTTTTAAAGAGCCTGTATTATGGAACGAGGCCAACCAAACTACCGGTGATACTATTTATATTTACCAAAAAGGCCGGGGTGTGGACCACATGGAAGTATTGCAAAATGCTATGGTGGTGATGGAAGAAGCCCCTGAAAAATACAATCAGATTAAAGGTAAAAAACTTTATGGCCTGTTTGCCGACAGCAAACTTTACCGCGTAAATGTAAATGGTAACGGGCAATCGGTTTATTATGCCAAAGAAGATTCAACCAATTACACCGGTGTAAACTATGTGGAATGCACCAACATGGTTATCAATATTGATTCGAACAAGGTAAAAAAAGTAACGTTTCTTGTTTCACCCAAAGGAACATTTTATCCATTGGATAAATTTCCGAAGGAACGTGAAAAACTAAGAGGATTTAGCTGGCTCATAGATAAACGACCCAAACGTAAAGATTTTGAGTTTTAGGGTTTTTTAAACCTTTTCCAAAGTTTGAAACTTTGGAAAAATTAAAAGAGAAAAGCATCTTTGAATTATGGTAACCTTATCTCCGAATAACTTTTATCATATTTACAATCATGCTAATGGAAATGAAAATCTGTTTCGTTCGGATGATAATTTTTCATTCTTTTTAAAAAAATATGCATTTCATATCAGTCCAATTGCTGACACCTTTGCATATTGCTTGCTACCTAATCATTTTCATATATTGGTTCAAATAAAAGATAAAGAGACTCTTCGTAAAACTTTTCCAAAGTTTGAAACTTTGGAAAAGTTAGAAAAAGGGATTTCAAAACAGTTTTCAAATTTTTTTAGTTCATACACCCAATCTTACAATAAAATTTACAGCCGAAAAGGCTCTCTCTTTATTAAGAATTTCAATAGAAAGCCGATTGATAATCCAACTTATTTTACCAATACTATTCATTATATACACAACAATCCTCAGCATCATGGGTTTGGAATTTCCTCGGCAGATTGGCCCTGGTCATCGTATCAAAGTTTAATTTCTGATAAGAAAACGTTGTTAAAAAGAGAAGGAACTCTTACTTTATTTGGCTCAAAACAGCAATTCATTCAAAAACATCAAGAGCCAATTGACCCTTCTTTTTTTATTGAATTCTCTTATTAAAACTTTTCCAGAGTTTTAAACTTTGGAAAAGTTACTCCATTAATATCAAATACTCCATCAATAACCCATTAATCCCCATAAACCCAACCCTTAATCGAAACATAAAACCAACACTCACTTTTTTTCATTGGTTTGTTACTTTAATAAAAATAATATGTTCAAAAAACTAAGCTTCTTTTTAGTTCCTTCGCTGCTTGTAGCATCCTGCATGACTGATTCTAAAAAACCCCTCACTCCTATTTCGTTTTCTGCCCCGCCGGTTACCAAAACCGTTGACGTAACGGATGATTATTTTGGCACAAAAATAGCCGACCCATACCGCTGGCTGGAATATGATACCGCTGCCGATGTGGCCGAATGGGTAAAAACGCAAAAGAATTATACAAACGGGTATTTAAAGCAAATACCATATCGTGATAAAATAAAAACGCGATTGGAAAAAATTTGGAACTATGCCAAATTCGGTAGCCCGTTTAAAAAAGGCGATAATTATTTCTTTTATAAAAATGATGGCTTGCAAAACCAAAGCGTTTTGTACATCCAAAAAGGGCTTAAAGCTGAACCTAAAGTATTACTTGACCCAAATACGTTATCAAAAGACGGAACCGTTTCATTAGGCGGAATTTCTTTTAGTCATGACAATAAATACATGGCCTATAGCCTTGGAAAAGCCGGCAGCGACTGGCAAGATATCTACGTGATGGAAGTAGAAACCGGCAAAACATTAGCCGATAAAGTAGAGTGGACAAAATTTGGCGGAGCCAGCTGGAGAGGAAATGGTTTTTACTATAGCCGCTATGACAAACCGGCAAGTGGCAGCGGATTATCCGAAGCTAATAAATATCAAAAAGTATATTTTCATCAAATAGGACAAACTCAGGAAAAAGACCTTTTGGTGTATCAGGATGCCAAATATCCATTGCGCTATTACTGGCCATCTGTTACGGAGGATGAAGATTATTTATTTATCAATATTTCGGAAGGAACCAGCGGTGGCGAAATTTGGTTTGCCGACCTTAAAAATGGAAAAGACACCGATTTGAAACTTTTGGTAAAAGGCTTTGAAAACAACCCGGGAGTGGTAGAAACCCTGAACGGAAAAATACTGGTAATGACCGACCACAATGCTCCTAAATACAAATTAGTAGCTATTGACCCAAAAAATACAGCCATTGAAAACTGGCAAACGGTAATTCCTGAGGGAAAACATTTACTGGAATGGGTAAGCTTGGTAGGCAATAAATTTTTTGCAGGATATCAGCAAGATGTGAGCAGCCATATTTATCAATACACCCTTGAAGGAAAGCAAGAAAAAGAAATAGACTTGCCGGGTATTGGTACCGCCGGTGGTTTTGGTGGAAGCAAAAAAGATATGGAAACTTTTTATCAGTTTACATCCTTTACCGTTCCTAACATTATTAACCGTTATGATATTGCTAACGGAAAATCGGAGTTGTTTAAAACCATTGATTTTCCAACGGATTTAACCGGCTATGAAACCAAACAGGTATTTTACCCAAGCAAAGACGGAGCAAAAGTTCCGATGTTTATTGTCAGCAAAAAAGGTTTAAAATTAGATGGAACAAACCCTACAGTTTTATATGGTTATGGTGGATTTAATATCAGTATCACTCCATCCTTTAGCACCAGCAATATTGTGTTTTTGGAACAAGGTGGTGTATATGCCATTGCCAACCTTCGCGGTGGTGGTGAGTATGGCGAAGACTGGCACAAAGCCGGAATGCTTGAAAAAAAGCAAACCGTTTTTAACGATTTTATTGCAGCAGCCGAATATCTAATTAAAGAAAAATATACAAGCAACAATAAGTTGGCCATAAAAGGCCGAAGCAACGGAGGCTTATTAGTAGGAGCTGTAATGACCCAACGCCCCGATTTATTTAAAGTAGCCTTGCCGGGAGTTGGGGTTTTGGATATGTTGCGCTACCACAAAAGCACTGTTGGCTGGGGTTGGGCGGTAGAATATGGCAAAAGTGATGTAAAAGCAGAATTTGATTATTTAATAAAATACTCACCGCTCCATACTATTAAGGACAGCGTGAAATACCCTGCCACCTTAGTTACCACCGGCGATCATGACGACCGTGTGGTTCCCTCGCATTCCTTTAAATTTATAGCTACCCTGCAAGCAAAAGCAGCGGCCAAAAACCCAACCGTTCCTTATATGGTGAGGATTGATACCAACGCAGGCCACGGAGCCGGCAAACCCACTTCTAAACTGATAGAAGAAGAAGCCGATGTGTGGTCGTTTGTGATGTATAATCTGGGAATAAACTTTGAGTAAAAAAGTTGAAAGTGTAAAGGTGAAAGGATAAGGGGATATTTGTTAAACGGCAAACCACTTTATCCTTTAACCTTATATAGATTTGTCATTTTCTCATAATAATGTCATAAGCCATTCGTTACAAAATAATGAAGACTTCGTGTCGTTTTAACGCAGAGATACACTCTTATTTTTGCCACATGATATTTATTTCTCTGCATGAGTAAACCGTTACGCTACACTGTTACGATTGCTTTAATAATTGTTAGCTGCGGCCTAACATACGTTATCAACGAATACATTCATCATCACATTGAGAAAACGACCAATAACACTCTTGCAACCATAGAGGAAAACAATTCTTCCCAAAGTTCCATTTATAGCCTCAACACATCCGGTGGGTTTAAATTTATAAAACCAATAGATGCAACCGACCTAAAACACGAATCTCCTTCACTTAATGGATTAAAGGCAAAACTTAACGCCTATATTGAAAGGTTAAAAAAAGCCCATAAATTAATTAATGCCTCTGTTTATGTAAGGTATTACGGACATGGCATGCAAATGAGCCTTAACCCCCAGGAAACTTATAGCCCCGGGTCTATGCTTAAAGTGGTAAATTTGCTTATCTATCTTAAATTGAGTGAAAAAGAGCCGGGATTGCTCGACAAAAAAATTGTTTACCAAACCCCTGAATACCCCATACCGGTTCAAACCTTTAACACTAGTCAGATAGAAGCCGGAAAAGAATATACCATACGTGATTTGCTTAAATACATGATTGTTTACTCCGATAACAGAGCCACGTGCTGGCTTGTGGCCAATTTGGATTCTAAAGTATATTTTAAAATGATGGAAGATCTTAAAATTCCGTTACCCAGTAATACCAATTATGTAATGACGGCCAGCCAGTATTCAGTGCTTTTTAAACTTTTATACAGTTCCAGTTACTTGTCAAACGGAAACTCAGAATTTGCGCTTCGATTATTAAATCAAAGCGATTTTAAAAACGGATTGGTAAGAGACCTGCCCGGCAATGTGCAGGTGGCTCATAAATTTGGTGAAGCCGGTGGAAAACACCAGCACCAATTGCATGAATCGGGATTGATATACATGAATTATGCTCCCTACCTTATTACCATTATGACCAAAGGCTATGCTATTGACGACCTTCCCCCGGTAATCAGCACAATTTCTAAAATGGTGTACGATGATCTTTCTCGCATTGAGGAGTAATTCAATTACGAATTACGTTCAAAATTCTATACCCTTGGCCCAAGGAATTAGGCTATTACCATTTTCAAACTAATCGAATAATGACTCAAAAATATATTTGTTAGGGTTACGGAATTGTTCCACAAACCTTGTCAAATTTTTATTATTTTCTCTAGCGCAAGTTAAGAATTACTAATTTAAAACTGATGTATCCAGTGAAGGTGCGGTGGGTTTGGCAACACCAAAGGTTCACGAACACCATTAAAAAAAATATAAATAAGAGAGTAAACGGCGGGGGTGCGGTGGATTAAGACAGGGAGCATCGTTTTGCCTTGATTTTTTGTTACTTTTTTATCAAGAAAAAAGTTAATAAAACATAGTTTCATTTTCATATTACTTTGTAAAACTTTACTAATTAAAAAACATGGCCAAATTTCACCCCCACATTACAGAAAACATTCAGGCATTTATTGAAAACCAGCATGTGTTTTTTGTGGCTACCGCTCCATTAGGCAAAGACGGCCACATCAATCTTTCGCCCAAGGGATTGGATTGTTTTAAAGTGTTGGGCCCCAATAAAGTTGGCTATATGGATTTGATAAGCAGCGGAAACGAAACCAGTGCCCATACTTTGGAAAACGGCCGCATTACCTTTATGTTTTGCTCCTTTGATAAAGTGCCCACTATTTTAAGGCTTTATGGCCGTGGCACTACCGTATTGCCCGGCGATGCCGACTGGGAAGAGCTTTCTAAACATTTTACGATATACCCCAGCACAAGGCAGCTTATAGTGGCCGATATTACCAAAGTGCAAACCTCTTGCGGCTATGGAGTGCCACTTTATGACTATACCGGTGAACGCAGCATCCATTTTGACTGGGCAGAGAAAAAAGGCGAAGACGGCCTGAAACAATACGTGGAGGATAATAATTTGGTGAGCCTGGATGGTTTGCCAACGGTGATTGCAGCCAAAAAGAACCATCAATAGTATCTTCTCTATTACCAGTATATTGGATTAGAGACTATTTTGGTTAGTTTTGTTTGGCTTATCTATGATTTACTGCGAATGTTAAGAAGCTGCACAAAAACGACAAACAATCGACTGAAAATTAATCAGTAACATTTATTTAAATCATTTTGACCAATGACTAAAAAAAATTGTATCGAACTAAATGGCCGAAAAAGAAGCTAAAGCAAGAATAAAAATTAATAAACTCCTTGAGGAATCAGGGTGGAGCTTCTTTGACACGGACAAAGGGAAAGCCACTATTAAATTGGAATCTTCCATAAAAATGGGAGATTTAGGTGATGACTTTGAACATGCTAAAAGCGGCTTCATTGACTTTTTGCTGGTTGACGAAAACCAAAACCCAATCCTAGTTTTAGAGGCGAAGAAAGAAAGTTTGAATCCACTTGTCGGAAAAGAACAAGCTAGGAATTACGCCAAATCTCAAAAGGTTAAATTCATTATTCTGTCAAACGGAACGCTTCACTATTTATGGAACATCGAAACTGGCAACCCTGAACAAATTCAAGTGTTTCCGACATTGGAATCCATTAAACAGTATTATCAATTTAATCCAGAGCCAAGCAAATTAGTTAGCGAACAAGTAAATGACGACTATGTTGTTTTAACTCAACTTCCGAACTACAAACAAATACCCGAGTTTCAAGACGAACAAAAAAAGAAAGATTTAATCTTCAATTTAAAACTTCGTTTTCTTCGCTACTACCAAGTTGAAGCAATCAAGGCTGTTCAGCAATCAGTAAGCGAAGGCAAAAAACGTTTTTTGTTGGAAATGGCAACAGGCACAGGAAAGACTTTGACTGCTGCTGCATTAATCAAACTCTTTTACAGAACTGGAAATGCAAGACGTATTTTATTTTTGGTTGACCGCTTGGAATTGGAAGAACAAGCAAGAAAAGATTTTACCAACTATTTGAAAAACGACATTACTACGGTTGTTTACAAAGAGAAGAAAAACGATTGGCGTAAAGCCGACATAGTTGTTACAACCATTCAATCATTAATGGTAAACAACAAATACAAAACTCTTTTTTCACCGACTGACTTTGATTTAGTTATTTCTGATGAATCGCACCGCTTGCTAGGTGGCGGAAACAGCAGAGCATTGTTTGAATATTTCTTGGGTTACAAATTGGGTTTAACGGCAACACCAAAAGACTATTTAAAACATTTAGACGCAGACAACATTGACGACCCAAGAGAATTGGAACGAAGAATGTTGCTTGACACTTACACAACCTTCGGTTGTGAGAGTGGCATTCCAACGTATCGTTATACGCTTGTGGACGGTGCTAAAGATGGCTATTTGCGACAGCCGATTGTAGTAGATGCAAGAACAGATGTTACGACAAAACTATTATCGGAGCAAGGTTACGGCATTATGGTAACAGTTGCCAGTAGCGAACAAGAGGACATTTTAGAAGAAGTAAATTACAAGCAAAATCATTTTGAACGCAAGTTTTTCAGCGAAGAAACCAACCGTGTGTTTTGTAAAACATTTATTGAAAACGGACTGAAAGACCCGATTAACGGAGAGTTTGGAAAGAGTTTGGTTTTTGCCGTTTCGCAAAACCACGCTGCAAAATTGGCTCAACTGCTCAATGAATATGCACACCAAATATTCCCTGGCAAGTATCAAAGCGACTTTGCTGTTCAGGTTACTTCCAATGTGCAAAACAGTCAACAAATGACTGTAGATTTTAGCAACGATAAATTATTGGGCTTTAGCCATTTTGCAAAAGACAATGAAATTCTGGAATCTTACAAAACGAGTAAAGCAAGAGTTTGTGTAACCGTTGGAATGATGACCACAGGTTGGGACTGCCCCAATATTTTGAACCTAGGTTTAATGCGACCAATCTTTTCGCCAACTGAATTTATTCAGATTAAAGGACGAGGAACCCGTATTCACAAGTTTGAACACAAATTTAAAAACGACCTTGGAGAAGAAGAATCCATTTCCATTGACAAAGCAGCCTTTAAACTCTTTGACTTCTTTGCAACTTGCGAATACTTTGAAGAAAAATATCAATACGACCAAGTCTTAAAACTGCCTGTAAACTTCGACAAGGGGGATGATATGCCAACGGTGGACGACAATACCATCAAACCAAAACGAGAAGGTTACGAGTACAAAGAGGATGATAGAATTCACTCTTTTCACGAGCAACAAGTTGACTTCTCAGGAATGAAAGTTGACCGAATGTTTTTTCAACAGTTTGAAGAAAAGGTAAAAACCGATGTTGAAATAAAACAATTGATGGAGGCTGGCGATGTGGAAGTAGCTACAGCAAGAGCCAAAGAGAAATACGACAACAAACCCGAAGAATATTTTGATTTGGAAAAACTTCGCAAGTCATTAAAAATTGACCGAAAAATTGGTTGGCGTGAATTGTTGGAACTCATTTATTTCGGCAACCAAATAAAAGGCAAAGACGATTTATTGAGTGATGAATTTGAAAAGTTCATCAGCACCAACAGTGTTTCCAACATTGACGATTTGCAGGGTTTACGCTATTTCTTTTATGCTTACATCACCGACCCAAGTGTGAGAAATATAATAGACCAACAAGATTTTACAGAACTCTACCACAACCCAAGTTTTAATGTAGAAGATTTTAACCGTGTGGATGATGAAATGAAAAGCAAACTGCCTTACTACATTAAAACTTACGTTCCATTAAATAAATTTTTATCTGCCTAAACAATGCTAGACAACATAACAAAGAAAAATATTGACGATTGCCGTGATGTGTTGGTAGGTAAAGTGCCCGACCCGAAAAGCCAAATTGAACAAATTACATTGGCTCTTATCTATAAGTTTATGGACGATATGGATAAAGAAGCCGTTGAGAAATTTAAAGGAAAAGCAAAATTCTTTTCAGGCGAATTTTCCAAATACGGTTGGCGAGAACTATTTGACCCATCACTTAGCGGACAAGATATGCTGGCATTGTACAGCGAAGCATTGGAAAAACTAAATACCAATCCCAATATTCCTGAACTGTTCCGCAACATTTTTAAAAATGCTTATTTACCTTATCGTGACCCAAGCACCTTAAAACTGTTTCTAAAATACATCAACGAGTTTGAATACAGCCACAGCGAAAAGCTAGGCGATGCTTTTGAGTACCTCTTGAGTGTAATGGGAAGCCAAGGCGATGCAGGGCAGTTTAGAACACCCCGCCACATTATTGATTTTGTAACCGCTTGTGTAAACCCACAGAAAAACGAAACCGTGCTTGACCCTGCTTGCGGTACGGCTGGTTTCTTATTGAGTGCCTATAAACACATATTCAACCAAAACACCGACAAACGCCAAGGCGATAAACTAAAGCCAGACGATAGAAAAAAACTCGCAACCAATTTTGTGGGTTACGACATTAGTCCCGATATGGTGCGATTGAGTTTAGCCAATATGTATTTACACGGTTTTGCAACGCCACTCATACACGAGTACGACAGTTTGAGCAGCGAAGACCGTTGGCAAGAAACCTTTGATGTTATATTGGCAAATCCGCCATTTATGACACCGAAAGGCGGCATTCGACCACACAAGAAATTTGGCGTACAAGCCAACAAAGCTGAAGTATTGTTTACCGATTACATTGCCGAACACTTAAACAGCAACGGACGAGCAGGAATTGTTGTACCGAATGGAATTGTGGCAACAAGCCAAACCGCATACAAGCAATTGCGAAAAATGCTGGTGCAAGATAGTTTGATAGCCGTAATAAGTTTGCCGGCAGGTGTGTTTCAACCCTACAGCGGTGTAAAAACATCTGTATTGATTTTAGACAAACGCTTAGCGAAAAAAAGCCAACACATTTTATTTTTGAAAATAGAGAATGATGGTTTTGATTTAGGTGCACAACGCAGAGAGATTGACAAAAACGATTTGCCTATGGCTTTGCAAACTTTGGAAGCATACAAGGAATGTTTGAGCAATGACAAGGCATTTGATGAATTGCCGAGCTTGGCTACAATTGTTGAAAAGAAAACTATTTTAGAGAATAAGGAAACTATTTTAAGTGGCGATAGATTTAAAGAGACCAGAAACAATTTAACTGAAAGTGAATGGAGAAAAATTGAAGAGTTATCAGATTATTTTGGTGATGGAGATTGGATTGAAAGAAAAGACCAATCTGAAAGTGGATTGAGGTTAGTACAAACAGGAAATGTCGGCATAGGTGAATATTTAGATAAAAGAGACAAATCTCGTTTCATTTCAGAAGCAACATTTCAGAGGTTAAACTGTACAGAAATATTTGAAGGAGATGTTTTAGTTTCAAGACTTCCAGACCCTGTTGGTAGAGCTTGCATTGTTCCTAGGTTAAAAGATAGAATGATAACTTCTGTTGATTGCACAATAATTCGGTTTAATATGGATATTATGTTGCCAGAATTATTTGTTGCGTATTCAAAAACTGAAGTTTATTATGAGCAACTAAAAAATTACATTTCTGGTGCAAGCCGTGATAGAATAAGTAGGAAAAATTTAGGTCAAATTGAAATTCCAGTTCCACCACTTGAACTCCAACAACAAATAGTAGCCGAAATAGAAGGCTACCAAAAAATAATAGACGGAGCCAAACAAGTAGTCAACAACTACAAACCTACCATCAGCATCAACCCTGATTGGGAAATGGTGGAGTTGGATAAAGTATGCAAAATTCAATCAGGTGGCACACCAAGTAAACCAGTAAAAGAATTCTGGGAAGATGGAACAATTCCTTGGGTTGGCTCAACTGTTTGTAAAGACCAACCAATTTACAATTGTGATGAGTACATAACAGAATTAGGTTTACAAAAATCAAGTGCGAAGATATTTCCTAAGCAAACAACATTGATAGCATTAGTTGGAGCAACGATTGGCAAAACTGCTTATCTTGAATTTGAAACTTCTACAAACCAAAACATCGCTGGTTTATATCCATTGGATAAAAATCAACTTGATAATAAATTTCTCTATTTTATTTCTCAAACACTTTACAATCAATTTTACAAATTAGGCGATGGCTCTTTTAGAATGGCATCATTAGGTTTTATTAAGGAATTACAAATTCCACTTCCATCAATTGAAGTACAACAAATCATCGTAAAAGCGATAGAAGAAGAAGTACAATTGGTAAATGCCAGCAAACGCTTAATAGAAATATTTGAGCAAAAAATAAAAACAAAAATTGCTGAGGTTTGGGGTGTGAAGGAGGAAGCCGTTTAAGCCCGAAGGGCTGATATGGTTATAGAAAACAATAAAAAATAAATAAACCCCGAAGGGGTGATATTAATACATACAATAATTATGGCAGGAACATTTTCACAATTATATATACAAACCGTATTTGCTGTTAAGGGCAGAGAAAATTTAATTGATAAAAAATGGAGAGATGAATTGTGCAAATACATTTCAGGAATTATTAAAGGCAAAAATCAAAAGTCTATTATTGTGAATGGAGTAGCCGACCACATTCATTGTTTTGTAGGCTTAAAACCTAGTATGTCCATTTCAGATTTGATGAGGGATATAAAAAACAATTCATCGAAATTTATTAATGATAAAGGTTTCGTAAAAGGTAAATTTTCATGGCAGGAAGGCTACGGTGCATTTTCCTATTCCCATTCTCAAATTGAGCAGGTTTACAATTATATTTTAAACCAGGAATTGCATCATCAAAAGAAAACCTTTAAGGAAGAATATCTTGAATTTCTTACCAAATATGAAATTGATTATAAAACCGAATATCTATTTGACTGGTTGGAATAATTTCACCCTTACAGGGTTATATTTTCTGATCATTGCGTTTGCTATAATAATTGCATCCCTTCGGGATTAAAACAAAATAAATGGCATTAAAATTTATTAGAGGCGATGATTACACAAGAGTAATTATGTACGCCCCAACACCATTAACCCGAATGAATAATGATGATAGAATTAGAGCTTGCTATCAACATACTTGTTTGCAATATGTAACCAATCAGCAAGTCAACAATCAATCGGTGCGTAAGCGTTTCAACATTGCTAAAAACAACGTTTCGTTTGCTTCAAAAATAATTGCTGACACTTTAGAAGCAGGTTTGATTAAAGCATCTGACCCCGAGAATGCTTCTAAAAAGTTCGCTTCGTATGTGCCGTTTTGGACTTAATGCTTAATTGTTTACAAAATCAAATGACTGCTAAAATAACACATAACCACTTGAATTATAATGATTTGTTTATTTCATTAGAAAATCCCGAAGTGAAAAGTCAGCCCACAGGTGTAAGCACATTTGCAATTCGCACGACTTGTCCCGATTTTTCGGGAAGCAAACGCACAGACCAAAAATTGCAAAAGAGCTTCCAAATCACAGACCCAAAAGAGGATGACTTCCAATCACAGAAAATTTTAAAATGAACAAAAAGTATTTCAAGTACATCAACACCTTGTTTGTGGTAACCCCGATGACACTGATTATGGCATTTGTTGGGTTAATGCGTAATTATGGTTTTGGTGAAGATTGGTTTTTAAAATTTTTAAAAGCCTGGAGCGTTATGCTGCCTGTGGCTTATTTTGCAGCGTTTTTCATCATCCCAAATGCACGAAAATTGGCAGAAAAAGTAACTTCTAAATCCTAGTAACTCAAACAAAATAACTAAATTTTTAACCACCCCAATGGCAAATAAAAAAGAACTATTACCGGAACAACGTGCTGCACTTCTTGAGCTGCTTAGCACCCGATTTGAAAAAAACAAACGCCGTCATAATGGTATAGGATGGGCGGAAGTGCAGGCCAAACTGGAGGCAAATGCCGAAAAACTATGGTGTATCAATGAAATGGAACGCACCGGTGGCGAACCGGATGTGGTTGGGTATGATGAAACTAATGGCGAATACATTTTTTATGATTGTTCGGAAGAAAGCCCCAAAGGCCGCCGCAGCCTATGCTACGACCGTGAAGCCTGGGATGCAAGAAAAGAATTTAAACCCGAAAACAATGCCATAGACATGGCCTCTGCCATAGGCATTGAAATCTTATCGGAAGAAAACTACAGATACCTGCAAACGCTCGGAAATTTTGATATAAAAACCTCCAGCTGGATAAAGACACCAAGTGAAATAAGAAAACTTGGTGGAGCCATTTTTGCCGATTTTCGTTACAATTGTGTGTTTGTGTATCACAATGGAGCGCAATCTTATTATGCTGCCAGAGGGTTTCGTGGTTTGTTAAGGGTTTAGCGGGTTACTTTTTTTTAAATGATCACCTATGGTCTTACAAATCCATCACATAAAAAAACCCGGCCGCAAAGTTGCTTTATACATAGCCATGAGTTTGGATGGTTACATAGCCAAACCCAATGATGATTTGAGTTTTCTTTCCATCGTTCATAAAAAAGGAGAAGATTATGGGTATGCTGATTTTATAAATAATATAGATACTGTAATAATTGGCCGCAAAACCTACGATTGGGTTACCAAGGAAGTTGGCTATTTTCCCCATGCCGACAAAACAGCCTACATAATTACCAGAACTCAAAAACCTGATGAAGACAAAACACACTTTTATACCGGGAACCTGAAGGATTTAGTTGAGAAACTTAAAAGCCGGGAAGGCCAAACCATATTTGTAGATGGCGGTGCCGAAATTGTAAACGAAATGCTTAAGGAAAACCTGATTGATGAATTTATAATTTCGGTGATACCAATTTTATTGGGAAATGGAACATCGCTTTTCAAAAACCAAAGACCCGTAGAAAATTTAAAGCTTTTAGAAACCAAAACCTTTGATACAGGGTTGGTTCAATTGCATTATAAAGTTATTACTTTTGAAAAAGCTTAAAAAAAAATGAGTAAACCTATATACACATGTCTTTGGTTTGACGGAGAGGCAAAGGCAGCTTCAGAATTTTACTGTTCAATTTTTAAAGATTCAAAAATACTTTCAGAAAACCCACAGGTGGTTATGTTTGAATTGAATGGCACTAAATTTATGGGGCTAAATGGCGGGCCAAAATTTAAATTCACTCCAGCCACTTCCTTTGTAATAGATTGTGACTCTCAAGCAGAAATAGACCATTATTGGGAAAAGTTGGGTGATGGCGGCTCATATAGTCAATGCGGTTGGCTTGATGACAAGTATGGGGTTTCCTGGCAAATTGTTCCATCCATATTAGGATCGCTAATGGCCGACCCGAATAAAGGACCTCGAGTAACTGAAGCCTTTTTAAAAATGTCAAAATTTGATATAGAAACCTTACTTAATGCTTAAATTTTAAACTATGAACACAAAAAATAAAACTCCTATAACCGTAGAAGCCTCCATTAATGCGCCAATAGAAAAGGTTTGGAAATGCTGGACTTCGCCTGAAAACATTATGAAATGGTGCAATGCAAGTAACGACTGGCATGCCCCAAAAGCTGAAAATGATTTACGTACCGGCGGAACGTTTCTTACCCGAATGGAGGCCAAAGATGGAAGTTTTGGCTTTGATTTTGAAGGGAAATACACCAAAGTGGTTACTCTTCAAATAATAGAGTATATTCTTGAAGACGGAAGAACCGTAAAGATATCCTTTCATAGAGAAGGAAATGAAACACGTGTGATTGAAACGTTTGATCCTGAAAATATGAATTCAGCGGAAATGCAAAAAGCCGGGTGGCAAGCTATTCTGAATAATTTTAAAGGCTATACCGAATCCCTTTAATTTTTTACTGCACTTTTTCTAAAAGTGTTCGGAAGGCAAGAACTTTATCGCCATATTTTTCAAGGGTTTTTTGCTTTAGCGCTGGCCCGTAGGTCAGCACGTAATCATTATAATCATCGATAGAGTTTGCAAAATACTGGACCGTATAATTATTGGTTTTGTCCTCCAAATTATGATTCTGAATTTTGTACATTTCATGTGAAATAAATTTACCCGTGGCCATTACTTCCGGCAAATGAACTTCTTTCATCCATTTTAACCACTCTTCTTTTATTTCATCATCTACATTTAGAGTTACATTGTATAATATCATATTTTTTTGACGTTTTACTTTTTTGAACGTGGATGAAACTGATCAACCACTTGTTTTAAGTGTTTTCTATCCAAATGGGCATAGATTTCAGTTGTTGTTATACTCTCATGACCAAGCATACTTTGAACGGCTCTTAAATCGGCTCCATTTGTAACCAAACCTGTAGCAAATGAATGACGAAAGGTATGGGGACTTACTTTTTTTCGTATACCTGCTTTTGCCGCCAATTCTTTTACAAGGGTAAAAATGAATACTCTTGTTAAACGACTTCCTCGCCTGTTTAAAAAAAGTATTTCTCTGTCCTTTGGTTTTGTGTCCGCATTATTGCGTTCGGTGTCCAAATACAATTGAATTAAATTTAAAGCATTATCACTTATGGGCACAAGCCGTTGCTTGTTTCCCTTGCCAGTAACCAAAATACACTCTTCTTTAAAATAAATATTTCCCTTTTCCAGATTTACAAGCTCAGAAACCCTTAGGCCACAAGCGAACAACAATTCCAAAATTACTTTATTTCTAAATCCTCCTTCTTTACTCAAATCTATTTGAGCCAACATCAATTCGATTTCCTCATTGCTCAAAACATTTGGCAGTTTTCTACTTAACCTTGGAAATTCTATTAGTTCCGTTGGGTTTTTATCTATTTGTTTTTCAAGCAACAAATAATCATAGAATGAACGAATACCTGACAATATTCGAGCTTGCGAAGTAGAAGAATTTCCAGACTGAACAATCCATTTTATAAAATCATTAAGAAAATCAGGCGTGGGTTTTAAAATATTTATTTCAATATTTCTCTCTGAACAATAGAGCCCAATTTTAGAAACATCTCTTAAATAAGCTTCTATGGTATTTTTAGAAAGGTTTTTTTCTAATTGTAGGTAAAGTTTATAGCCGTTGGTGTAGGTTGATAATTGCATTTATTGCAAATCAAGTTCAGCAGCCTGAAGCACTTCCTTGCTGTTGGCATCAAATCGGTTCACCAAAATTATAAAACCGCAATTTTCAATTTTTAATTTTGAGTCAAGATCCACCTCAAACTCTTTTTCAAAAACTCTACCCGGCTCATAATTGCCGTTGGTGGTTACATTTATTTTTAAAGGTATACCCGCATAGTTTGTAATAGCTTTTCTTAAAGCATGATTGTGTTCATAATCATCTTTGGCTGAACCGTCAGGCATTGATTGTTTTGATAAAATTTTACTTTCTGTGAGGAAAATAGACAGATTAACTGATTCATCATATTTCTTTGTAAATAAAACCTTTACACTAACCCTGGCCTTATCATTTATAGTATCTAACTTCGTTATTTCAGAACTAATAATTACAGGCGATTCTTCTGCTTTAATTATATCTGAAAATCCTGCCCATTTATTATAACTGACATTTATAACAGTTTCGCCTGAAAATATTTTTCTATTAACACCTCCTGTCGGAATTGCCGAAGGACTATTATATACATTTGCAAAAATATCATCTGCCTCAAGGGTGTTAAGTACTTTAAATCCAGGATAAGGATTCATTAAATTGGTTAGGGCAAAAGGATAAACGCCCAGAGCAACCACATTATTTGGATTTGCGTCCGATATTTCATGAACTTTAATAGCGGCTTTAGGGCAATTATTGCATCTTACACCTGTAATATCTTCGATGTAAATCTTTTTTAAAACGGTAGCAGGAATATTGGAAGTTGTATAGGTCGTATCTATTAATCCTATAACTTTTTTAGTAAAATCAATAAATGGCGGTGTTTCCTTACATCCTATAAAAAGGGATATACCCAAAAGGACAACAAAACTATTTATTAGAGTTGCTTTTTTCATCTTCATATTTGATCGTATTGAGAACCATTTGGACTTCATTAAACTTCAAAAATCTCCATTTTCCTCTTCTCAACCCACCTTTATCTAAACCGGCGTAAACTACACGGTCCAGTTTTTTCAACCGATATCCCAAGTGTTCGAACATGCGATGCACAATCCTGTTTTTTCCACTATGAATTTCAACTCCTATCAGCGTATGGTCGCTTGCGTCAACGTATGCAATTTCATCAACATTCATTGGTCCGTCTTCTAAGATAACTCCTTCAGCTAATTTATCAAAATGCTCCCTTTCTAAAGGTTTGTCCAAAATTGCGTAGTACACTTTCTTTACCTCACTAGACGGGTGAGACAATTTTTGAGCAAAATCTCCATCATTGGTTAAAAGGATAACACCCGTTGTATTTCTGTCTAATCTTCCAATAGGAAAAATGCGTTGATCTGTTGCTTTTTGAACAAGATCCATAACTGTAGGTCTATTCTCAGGATCACTGGTTGTTGTAATAGTATCCTTTGGTTTATTTAACAAAATGTAAACATGGTTTGCCTCAACTATTCTTTTGCCTTTGTATTCTACAATATCCTTATTTTTTATTTTATGCCCCAGCTCGGTTATTACTTCTCCATTAACCTTGATAAGTCCTTTGGTTATATACTCATCCGCCTCTCTTCTGCTACAAACACCAGCATTTGAAATAAATTTATTTAACCTGATTAATTCATTGTCTTGATTAGGGTTACGTGGCGCAGAAGGAATTGGTATTATGGGGCTCTCGTGTTTTTTGAAAAATTGGTGTTTCATTGAAGGGTCCTCAACAAATTCTTTTTTAAACCCTGAATTAAACGGTCTTTTTCCATCTACCCTTTGATTATTGGGATTATAAGGTTTGCGTTCGTTTCCCTTATTAAAGTTGGCGTTATATGGCCTTTTAAAATCACTACCCTTATTCTCATAAGGCCGAAACTGCTTGTCACCATTTCCAAAAGAACTGTTGGAATAATTATTAACGGTTTTCTCTTCTAAACGACTATCAGTGTTTTTTTCTAAAGAATCACGTTTCACAACGATTCGCTTTCTTGTCCTCTTAACATTTTCATTGAGGTTATTTTTCATTTTATTATGCATTACAAAATTAACAGCTTTTAAACTATATCTAACTATAATTATGTCATATCCTTATCTTTCTAACAAAATTAGAGGCATATTAGTTTACTATTTGTCATTATAGCTCTAATATTCAAATTGTTTATGTTAATTTGTTGGTTATTTCGAAAATAAACTTGTTTGATACAACGTTTATCATTTGAAAATAGTCTTTATACAATAAATGATTGCGCGGTTATTAGTTATATTATTCTTAGTTGCCTCTCAGATTGTCAATGCTATTGACTATGGGCCTCAAATATTAAGGATATGCCTTGACAATAACACTTCCAGCGCAACTCTATTTTGGAAAACACCAAGTGACAATTGTAATTCATTTAAATTTTACAAAATATATTCCTCAGAAAATAACGGTCCTTGGCTTTTGAATAAAACCATAAATACAGTTGGCACTAATGAGCAAACTGTGCTTCTTACAGATTTAACCTCCGATTGGAAATTTAAACTTGTTACGTATAGTTCTTGTAACGGTACAGATAGTTTTATTTCTAATTATCAAACTATTGATCAAAACAAACCTCCTCTTTTAGAACTCGATTCGGTAAGTTTTGATTATGTCTCTCAGAAACTTTCTGCAGGCTGGAAAAAAAATTCTGAACCGGATACAAAAGGATATTGGCTATATAATTTTACGGCAACGGACTATGACAAGATCTTAGATTCAGACAAAACTTCTTGCATTCTGCCTGGTTTTGATTTTACAAATCCCTCAAAAATAGCATTATCAACATTTGACAGTTGTAATCTATTTGCTCCTATAAGTGGAACTCAAAAAGCAGCATACCTAAGCGGCAAGGTTGACACCTGCAAAAGATCTATTTCTTTTAATTGGACTATTTATGAAGGATGGTCAACTGCAAATCAGTATTTGGTTTTGAACTTAAACAATGAAGGATTTTGCAAACTATTAACTCTGACACCAGACCAAACAAGTATAGAAATAAATAACATAAAGTTAGGAGATAATTTTTGCTACTATATTAGGACCGAAGAAGTTAGAACCCAAAAAACGTCTTCTTCCAATACCGTTTGCTTCCAAACTCGTAAAATTGCCTCCCCCTCTAGAAATTACTTATCTAACGTTACAGTAGAAAATGATGCTTTTATTAAAATATCCTTTGATATAGAAAAACAACCAGATACTGATTCCTTAATTGTTGAAAAATCGGAAGGCAAATCACCATTTATTAGATTTGCCGCCTTAAAAAGCAACCCTCTTATTGAAAATTATAATTTGGAAGATTTAGATGCAAATTTCAACAAATTAGTCTATTCGTATCGCGTAAAAACAGTTGACAAGTGCCAAAGTATTTCTTCCATTTCAAACATCGGAACATCGATACTTTTGCTAGAACCTTTATTAAAAGGCAATGCATATAATTTTAAATGGAATTTATACGTTGGATACGAAAAAGGTATACGCGACCAAACAATAGAAACTTCCACTAACCGTTTCACGTGGAACATTTACCAAACCGAGAACAACTATAATACTCAGCTTTTGTTTCTATCAGAGGATATAAATTCAGATTCTACCTGTTTTAGAATCAGGAACAATGAATCTCTAAATAGCTTAGCTAGATCATCCTCGTCCACATCAAATGTAAAATGTATTTATAAGATAGAGGAGTTTTATTTACCTCATACGATAAATCCGTTTAGCAATAATAATATTTTCAGGGTTTATGGTATAGGTCTTGATAAGGCTCGTGGTAACATGGAAATATATAACCGTTGGGGCGAAAAAATCTATCAAACAACAAATCTTTATGAAGGATGGAATGGAAGAATATCTGATGACTTTGCCCCTTTGGGAAGTTATGCCTATAAAGTCTATTTTTATGACCAGAAAAACAACTACCATTTAAAAACAGGAACTATATTTGTAATAAGATAGTGGAAATAGAAATTGAAAACTCGCACCCATTCGAGGAGAGCATTAGAAGAATTATCATAACGTTAGACCAAGAATTGTCCTTATACCTGGATAGTCTTAATCTGCATTTTATAACAGATAAAGAGTTACTCGAAATAAATAAAGAATATCTCAAACACGACTATTTTACTGATATTATTACTTTCGATTTACGAGATAATGTATCAAAAGAAGCTGAAATATTTATTAGTATAGATCGTGTAAGAGAAAACGCTATAAGTTACAACGTTACTGAAAATGAAGAATTGTCTCGGATTGTAATTCATGGCCTACTTCACCTCAGTGGCCTGAAGGACAAAACAGAGAAGGATAGCCAAATTATGAGAACTGCAGAGAATAAATTATTAGCAAAACTGTTTCACGTGAAACCTGAATGAAAAGTAATTACGATATTATAGTTGTAGGAGCCGGTCATGCCGGCTGTGAAAGTGCATTTTCTGCCGCAAAACTAGGTTCTTCGGTTTTATTAATTACAATGAACATGGAGACTATCGCAAAAATGAGTTGCAATCCTGCTGTTGGTGGTGTTGCAAAGGGCCAAATTGTAAGAGAAATAGACGCTTTGGGCGGTATGACAGGTATTATTACTGATAAATCAACTATTCAGTTTAGAATGCTAAACCGCTCTAAAGGACCTGCGATGTGGAGCCCGAGAGCTCAATGCGACAGAATGGAGTTCAGTTGGAATTGGAGGCTTGCTTTAGAAAGCAATCAAAATATAGATTTTTGGCAAGATAATGTCTCTGAGATATTAAGTAGTGGCAATAAAATTGATGGTGTAAAAACATCTCTTGGTATTAAATTTTATTGTAGAGCATTAATTATAACTAGTGGCACGTTCTTGAACGGTCTTATACATATAGGAAAGAAAAACTTTGGCGGAGGTAGAGCTTCCGAATCTGCTTCCTATGGAATAACCAAAAGTTTAAATCTTTTGGGCTTTGAAAGCGGCAGAATGAAAACAGGAACTCCGCCACGTATCGATGGAAGGAGTTTAGATTATTCAAAAATGGAAGAACAAACCGGAGATGAAGATGCTTCCAAATTTTCTTACTGGGGACAAAGCACTATAACCAAGCAAAAAAGTTGCTTTATCACATATACCAATCCTAGAACACATGATATTTTAAGAGAAGGATTTGCAGATTCTCCAATGTTTAACGGTTCAATACAAGGAATAGGTCCCCGATACTGTCCATCAATTGAAGATAAAATTAACCGCTTTGCAGAAAGGGAAAGACACCAAATATTTGTAGAACCCGAAGGTAGAGATACTGTTGAGATATATGTCAATGGTTTTTCAACTTCCCTTTCTGAAGAAATTCAATACAGAGCATTGCAAGAAATACCCGGGTTTGAGAATGCTAAGATGTTCAGACCGGGATATGCCATAGAGTACGATTATTTTCCTCCAACTCAATTAAAAGCTTCCCTAGAAACAAAACTTATTAATAATCTCTTCTTTGCCGGCCAAATAAATGGAACAACTGGTTATGAAGAAGCTGCCTGTCAAGGACTAATTGCTGGAATAAATGCACATCAAAAAATAAATGAGAACGCCCAACTAGTTCTTTCGAGAAATGAAGCCTACATTGGAGTGCTAATTGACGATTTAATAAATAAGGGAACTGATGAGCCCTATAGAATGTTTACATCTAGAGCAGAGTATAGAATCCTCCTGCGCCAAGATAATGCAGACCAAAGACTTTCTAAAATTGGTTATCACCTTGGGCTTCTAGATAACTGGAAGTATGATAAATATCTTACTAAAATTAAAAATATTAATTCTATCATTACTCAAACCAAAACAATTAAACCAAGTTTAGAAGAAATTAATCCAATTCTTAAGGCATTAGACAGCTCCTTAATTCTTGAAAAAGTAAGTCTGCATAAACTTTTATTAAGAACGAATACTTCAATTAACAACCTTACAAATAATTGGTTTGAGTATAGTAAACCTTTTCACTCTTTCTCAGAAGAAGAGAAGGAAGAAGCTGAAATAATGATTAAGTATGCCGGATATATGGAGAAAGAAAGAGAAATGGCTAATAAAATAAATTCATTGGAACACATTTCTATCAAAGACGATTTTAATTTCAATAATGTAAAGTCATTATCAGCAGAAGCCAGAGAAAAATTATCGAAGATTAAACCTTCAAATATTGGTCAAGCTTCAAGAATTAGTGGCGTTTCACCTGCTGATATTTCAATATTATTAGTACATTTCGGCCGATAGATGAAAAGCGTAAAAGGACTACTTCCATTAATTCTATTATACTCGTGTGCTCAAATTGTTATACCCGATGGTGGTCAAAAAGATGTAAACCCTCCTGTTTTTATAAAAAGCATACCGCAACAAAATTCTGTTAGTACTTACCCAAAAACTATTGATTTGTATTTTGATGAAAATATTGAAATAAGAAATCAATTAGAAAATATTTCAATGACACCTAAATTTTCTTCAATTCCTAAAATAAAAATAAAAATAAATAAAATTGAGTTGGAGTTAGAAAGAGATTCGCTTAAACCTAGTACAACTTATTGCATCAATTTTGGAAAAGGTATCGTTGATATAAACGAGGGCAATGTTTTAGAAAATTTTTATTATACATTTAGCACAGGAAATTCTATTGACACTGCGTCTGTTTATGGAAGAGTAATTGCTGTTAAGGAAAATAAACCTATAGATAAATCAACTGTTCTAATAAAAAACTTATATACCTCCGTTATTTATGAAACCACTAGTGATAAAAATGGTGATTGGAAAATAAATAACATAGCTCCGGATAGCTATTCACATTTAACTTTCAAAGATAATAACTCTAATAAACTGTTAGATATTAATGAATTGTACTATTACGATACCATAAGTATAAAAGAAAAACCTATAAATATTATATCAAAATTAATACCTTTTCAATCACTATTTGATTCCATACGTTTATCTGTCCTAAAGTGTAACTATATCAATGAAAATAGCATCAGCATAAAGTTAAATAAGCAACCGACCGATATAAATGCCATCAAATACACCTTTGATTTGGACTTGAATAAAAAGGATTTTTTAAACATAATTTCTACTACAAAAGCAGACAGCTTCTTAATTATTCACCCATTCTATGTCAGAGATACTTTAACTTTTACCGTTAAAACTGATACTTTACAGACATTTACCATACCACAACCAAAAAAAAGGAAAAAACAAATACTTAAATTAACTTCTGTAGCACTATTAACGCGAAAAGGCGATCCTAACTATATTACTTCTACAGTTCCGGTAAAGCTTATAAATACTGAAAAAATTAAAATAAATGGGCTAAATACTGGATTTATTGTAAAAAATATTTTTCCAAATAAATTATATATCCAAGCAGAAATTAGCTCGAACAGGCAGATAATTTTTGAACCAGGAGCATTAACGGATATAAATGGTCAAGAAAACAAAGGCGATACCATTCTTATAAAAATAGCTACCGACGAAGAAACAGGTAATTACGAGTTTGTAGTAAAAGATTCAACTCTAAATTATAAAGGCACTGTATTAGTAAAAATAGGCAACCCTTTTAGCGAATACATTATAACTACCCAGCTAAATAAAATAAATCAAATCAGAGGTCTTTTACCATCAAACTATTCTATAGAAATTTGGGAAGACGAAAATTCCAATGGACTTTGGGATGAAGGAAACTATTACGAAAAAAAGATTCCCGAAAAAATCCTCTTTCTAAAAGACTTTATTACAATTAAACCAAACTGGGATACAACAGGTGTTGAAATCTATATAGATTAGTGTTGATAGCAGCAATCATGACCTTAGTTAATAACAAATTTGAAGTATAAATTAGTTATAAGAAAAAGAAATAAAAAAAAGTACCCATTATAAGGATGGATATAAACAATTAAGTAATTAACATTTCCTTGTTATTTAAGCAAAGTAAACCAAAAAATAATAATGTTAACTTACTTATAATAAATAACTTATAATAAATAACTGTGTTAATAAACACTTAACAATTACATAACTCATTAAACAAATCCACAAATTAACAGAGCTAATAAGAAAGAAATAATATATAATAGTTTTTCTTTTTCCTTTCGGCAGTTTAAAATCAATCACTCCAAATTTTTACAAATCCCCTAATTTTGAAACCGAAATGAAATGCAGATAATGATATCCTTTAAACCTGAAACAAAAAAAATATAAGTCATTCCATCTGGCTTATAAATTTAAAAAGAAAATATAAAATGAAAGACCAAATTGAGAAGCTAAAAGCAGAGGCAAAAAAATTTGAAATAAGAACGAAGGAACAACTTGAAAAATATAGATTGGAATTTCTTTCAAAAAAAGGAAAGCTAAATGCGGTGTTTGAGGAATTTAAAAAATCAAACCCCGAAGAAAAAAAAAGTTTGGGGCAATTGGTAAATCAATTAAAAACTGAACTAGAAGAAAAATTTTCTAGGTTTCAAGTTCAACTCAATTCAGGAAACCAAGAAAAAAATGATGAAATAGATTTTTCATTACCAGGCGATGCAAGACCTTTGGGAAGCAGGCATCCATTAAGTATTGTTCAAAATCAGATTATCAGTATTTTTGACAGAATGGGTTTTATAATTTCAGAAGGCCCTGAGATAGAAGATGACTGGCACAATTTTTCAGCGTTAAATTTTCCTGAGAATCATCCTGCCAGAGATATGCAAGATACCTTTTTCGTTGAAAAAGACATGGCTTTACGAACCCATACCTCTTCTGTTCAGGTTAGAGTAATGCAAAATCAAAAGCCACCAATACGCACGATATCACCGGGACGAGTATATAGAAACGAAGCTGTTTCAGCAAGAGCAAATTGTTTTTTTCATCAGGTAGAAGGATTATACATTAACAAAAATGTTTCGTTTGCTGATTTAAAACTTACCCTTTTTCAGTTTGTTGAAGAATTTTTTGGCAAGGGTACCGAGATAAGATTCAGGCCTTCCTATTTCCCTTTTACTGAGCCATCAGCTGAAATGGATATATTTCTAGGAACGGGCTCCGAAGAGGATATAAGGCTAACGAAAGGAACGGGTTGGTTAGAAATTTTGGGTTGCGGAATGGTGGATGAAAATGTTTTAAAAAATTGTGGTATTGATACGGAAACCTATTCCGGATATGCTTTTGGGATGGGTATTGAAAGGATTGCTATGTTGAAATATGGCATTAAGGATTTGAGACTATTTTTTGAGAACGATATCCGTTTACTAAACCAATTCGAAGGAGTCTTGTAGTTTTAAAAAAAGGAAGATTAATAAGCGGTCCAAATTTTCCAACTTTCTTCTGCTTGGATGTGCAACATTTCTAATCCATTCTTTATTTGGCAACCAGCAAAAGCTGCATTTTTCAATAAAAATGTTTCTTCGGGGTTGTAAATTAGATCACATACCAAATGATTGAGAGTTAAATATTTTAAAGGAATTTCAGGCATTTTATTTATGTCGGGAAACATTCCTAATGGAGTAGTATTAATAATAAGTTGATGGGTATTTAAAACAGATTCTGATAAATCTTTATATCTATAATCAGCGTTTTCTAAATTACGTGAAACAAATGAAAAGGAAATCCCAAGTTTTTCTAAAACATATCTAACAGCCAAACTTGCACCTCCTGTACCTAAAATTAAGGCATTTTTAATAGCAGGTGATAATAAAGGCACCAAACTTTTTTCAAAACCAATAACATCTGTATTATAGCCAAACCACTTTCCATCCGTTATTTTAATGGTGTTTACAGCCCCTATTTTTATTGCTTCTTCCGATATAAAATCTAATAAGGGAATGATAGATTTTTTGTAGGGAACAGTAACATTTAATCCCTTCAGATAAGGATTCTTTTTTAAATCAATAACGTCTTGGATAGACTTTAAATCAAACATGTCATATCTGCAATCCTTTATATTTTCTCTTTCAAACTTTTTTTCAAAAAAACCTTTAGAAAAGGAATGAGAAACGGGATGACCGATAAGACCAAATACAGATATCATTAAAAGTTGAGTTTAGATTTTGGGTGCGGATTCTTTTTCATATCATTGCGTATATGGTAGTAAATATCGCTAAAGTAAATATTGATACCATAATTGTAATAGGTTCCACTAAATTTTTGAGAAGTGCTTTTACCAACAACAATGCGGCTTCCAAGACCGGCACTCAAACCTATCCACCAGGCAATATTATACTGCACGCCAATGCCCGATTCGATAGGAACTATGAAGGAATTATTTTCAGCAATTAATAACTTTCCTCTGCCGGTATCATGTTGCTCAATGTTAGCCGTCCCAAAACCAATTCTTAAAGGAACATTAAGAGTCCAGCGTTTATCCATAAAAAAAGTATAAGCTCCGGTAAAGCCAAAATACCAAAATCGCGAAATTTCATCTACAACATTTTGATCTTTAGTATAGGCGTTTATAATCTTTCGTTCTACCAAGGGACTCGACAGTCCATATACCCCGCCCAAAAACCGTATTTTTCCTCCATAATCTGCCCCAATAGACACCCCGCTAACACTGGTATAATGCGATCCTATAATTGTGTTTCTGCCCGAAAGACCACCTATTAAAGATGGTTTTTTAAAATTTAGGTAATATTGGATAGTATCTTTAATACTTGCATATCCTGTGGAATACACAAGAATTGCAAATGCCAGAATAACAGATTTTTTAAGCATAAAATTGATCTACAAAATTAGGACATATACCTTGCGACAATAAAGAGATATTAAACGTTTGGACAGTTTATAAGACATTAATTAATACCCAAATAAAACACTAACTATTTCAGTAATAGAGACGATTGAAGTAAATTGCGGGCTTTTAAACAGATGTCGAATACCGAAGCAGATACAATTTATACAGTAAAAGGACTTTCAGGCAAAGCCGTTTATTTAGAGGCATTTATACTAATGTGCCGAGCCCGGGCAATGGCTGCTATTTATGAGGAAAACAGACCGATTACAAAATATGTTCATTCCACTAGTAAAGGCCACGAGGCCATACAAATAGCCACCGGATTTTTGCTTAAAGCGATTGATTTTGCCTATCCATACTACCGTGATGAAAGTTTGCTGCTGTCTATGGGAATGCAACCTTATGAACTAATGCTTCAATTGTTGGCAAAACGCGATGACCCTTTTTCGGGAGGAAGAACATACTATAGTCATCCTGCATTAAGAAGAGAAGGAATGCCAACCATGCCTCACCAAAGCAGTGCTACAGGAATGCAGGCAATTCCTGCCACAGGGGCAGCGCATGGATTAAGTTATTTGGATAGTGTGGGACGATTGCCGAATGTTGAAAAACCTATTGTTCTTTGTTCATTGGGCGATGGATGTGTTACCGAGGGTGAAGTTTCTGAAGCTTTTCAAATGGCGGTATTAAAGCAATTGCCAATTCTGTATTTAGTTCAGGATAACGATTGGGGAATATCTGCCAGCGGAGCAGAAATGAGAGCCATGGACGCCTATGAATATGCGGCAGGATTCAAGAGGTTAAAGCGAGAAAGATTTAATGGTTCTGACTTTGCGGAATGTTTTAAAGAAATGGAAAAAGCTATTTCATGGGTAAGAACCAATAGAAAACCAATGCTTGTTCATGTAAAAGTTCCTTTGCTGGGTCATCATACTAGCGGAGTTCGCAGCGAGTGGTATCGTGATGATTTGGAAAAACAAACTAAAGACGACCCCTTTCCGGTATTGAGGCAATTGTTGATGGATTTGGGTGAAGATGGCGCAACCTTAGAAAAAATAGAAAAAGAAGCTCAGAATTTTATAAAAGAAGAATTTGAAAAGGCGGTAAACAGCCCTGACCCTGAGCCGCAAACATTGGTAATGCATGAATTTGCCCCAACTCCGGTAACCGAAGAAAAGGGAAATCGTGAACCTGAAAATGGTGAAACAATCATTATGGTAGATAGTGCCTTGCATGCCATGGATGAAATAATGACACAGTATCCCGAAGCCTTGCTATATGGTCAGGATGTAGGAATTAGATTGGGTGGTGTATTTAGAGAAGCGGCCTCTTTGGCAAAAAAATTTGGTACACACCGTGTTTTTAATACACCAATTCAGGAAGCCTATATCGTTGGAAGTACCCAAGGCATGAGTGCAGTGGGCTGCAAACCAATTGTAGAAATTCAATTTGCCGATTATATATGGCCGGGAGTAAATCAACTGGTAACGGAACTTTCAAAATCGTGTTACCTAACGGTTGGGAAATTCCCGATTCAAAGCTTAATACGCATACCAACCGGTGCCTATGGTGGGGGAGGCCCATACCATAGCGGAACCGTAGAAAGCAGTATTTTACAGATTAAGGGTATTAAAGTGGTTTACCCTAGCAATGCGGCTGATATGAAAGGGTTGATGAAAGCTGCCTTTTTGGATCCAAATCCGGTTATAATGTTTGAACATAAAGGCCTTTATTGGAGCAAGGTTCCGGGAACGGAAGCTGCCAAAACTATTGAGCCCGATGAAGATTATGTAATACCATTAGGCAAAGCCCGAATTGCAGTAGAGGCTGACGAAAAACAAATGAAAAACGGAAACAGTTGCACGGTAATTACCTATGGAATGGGAGTTTATTGGGCCACAGCAGCTGCACAAAAATTTGACAATCAAGTAGAAATTATAGATTTAAGAACACTAAATCCGTGCGATGATGAAGCCATTTATGCCAGTGTAAAACGCCACGGAAAAGTACTGGTACTTACTGAAGAAACATTGCGCAATTCTTTTGCTGAGGCTATAGCCGGACGGATTGGTAGAGAATGTTTTCAATACCTAGATGCTCCGGTTCAAACCTTTGGTTCGTTAAATATGCCGGCCGTTCCATTAAATATGGGACTTGAAAAAGAAATGCTTCCCAATGCAGATAAGGTGGCGGATGTTTTAGAAGATTTGTTGGGGTATTAAAAAAATCCGACTCTTCCTACTCCAGCATTGCAACTCACAGTTTTGTCTTCCCGACGAAGGAGGGAACTCAAAAAACCCGAAAAATGAATAGTAATTCACTAACCACTTTTAAAATAGCCGGAGTTCCCGAACATTTTAATTATCCTTGGCACTTTGCCAAAGAACAAGGGTATTTTGTCAAGGCGGGTTTGGACATTGAATGGCAGGATAATAAAAGTGGCACAGGTGCCATCACCAAGCTATTAAATTCAGGAGAAATTGATATGGCAGTTTTGCTTACCGAAGGTATTATAGCAGATATTGCTTCAGGCGGAAGCAGCAAAATAATTCAAGTATTTGTAAAATCGCCTCTTAATTGGGGTATTCATGTGGCAGCCGATTCTTTTATTCAACACAAGTTTGGAATAAAGGGAAAACGTTTTGCCATCAGCCGATTTGGTTCGGGGTCTCACATTATGGCGTATGTATTAGCTGAGCAATTGGGCTACAGACCCAATCCCGAAGATTTTGTCATAGTGAACGATATAGCTGGTGCTGAAAAAGCATTAACAAATGGAACCGCCGATGTTTTTCTATGGGAAAAGTATATGACGATGCCTTTGGTAGAGTCAGGGCATTTTAAACGTGTTGGCGAAATTCCTACACCGTGGTCAAGTTTTGTAATAGCTGCCCGAAATGAAATTTGTGAAACAAAGGAAGCGGAATTAAAACGCCTTTTAAAAGTGATTAGAACGGCCTCTGGCGACTTTATGACCCATCCCGACAGCTTTGAGTTAATAGCAAATCGCTATGGTCTTAAAAAGGATAAAATGTACGAATGGTTTCAAATTACAGAATGGGAAACCACCGAACATATAAACGGAGAGATGATTTTTTCGACCACCCAAACTTTACAAAAAGTTGGGATAATTAACGAATCAAATAATCCGGAAGTGTTTTGTGCCGATTGGTGTAAACTGGTTTAACGGCTAGTTCAAAAGTACTTTTCCCGAAAATGAACCTTCTTCGGTTTTAATATCTACAATGTGACACCCTCGGTCAAAACCTTTAATATTTATCTGTTCGCTTACAAAACCTTTGACAAAAACCGTTTTCTTAAATAGGATTTTACCACTTAAGTCTTGAATGGAAACATCAGCTATTTCTCCCGAATTATTGAATTCAATTGTCAAAATATCAATAGCCGGATTTGGGAAAACCTTTACATTTTTTAAACTCATTATTCCAACATTTCCTGAGCAGTTTTTAAAAGCCACAAAAATCGCATCTGAATTTTTGCAACCGTTAGAATTGGTAACTTCTACACTATAACTGGCCTGAGTTTTTACTGTAATAGCTCGCGTTGTTTTACTGTTACTCCATTTGTAAACGGAAAAACTACCTGCATCTAATTTTATAGAGTCGCCATTGCATAAGGTCGTATCTTTTCCAAGATTTATTGAAGGCAAAGCATTCACGGTAACCATTGCACTATCACTCCCTTTGCAACCTTTGTTATCTTCTACAGTTACTTTAAATTTTCCCTGTGTTTTAGCAAAAACGCTTTGGGTTGTTTTGCCTGTATTCCAGTAGTATTTTGAAAAACTTCCGGCATTTAGTTTTATGGAATCCCCTTTACACACTGCAGTATCATTGCCAAGGTTTGGTTTGGGTAAAGCAGAAACAGATATAAGAATGCTATCACTTCCCTTGCAAACTTTGCTATCAGTAACGAAAGCACTATATTTTCCCTGGGCTTTAGTAAAAATACTTCGTGTTGTTTTGCCTGTGTTCCATTTATAGACAGCAAACAATCCTGCATCAAGTTTTATGGAATCTCCCTGACAGATAGAGGTGTCATTTCCTAAATTCACTTTGGGAAGTTGTAATACTTTAACATCCAAACTATCGCTTGCCTTACAACCGTTGACATCTGTAACATTTACTTTATAATTTCCTTGTATTTTAACACTAATCGTTTGTGAGGTTTTCCCTGTATTCCATTTATAGGCAGAAAAAACACCTGCATTTAATAACACAGAATCGCCTTGACATAGTTCAATGTCCTTACCCAAATCAACTTTTGGTTGTGAAAAACTTAAAATTTTCAGAGTATCATATCCAATGCAGCCATTGGCATCTCTTATTTCTATTTGTAAAATTGTGTCTCTTTCAGATGTTATTAAGCGAAAAGTTGATAAGGTATCTTTTGTATTTTGGGCAGAGGTAATCCATTGGTATTTAAATTTTGGAACACCTATTTTTACTTCAGCTTTTAAATCCAAAACCGTTCCCGGGCAAACAGTGGTATCTTTTCCAAGAATAAAAGATACATTTAATTTATGAGGCACAACTATTGTATCAAAATATGTATTAGGACAGTTTCGGGTATCATTAATAAGGTGTTTCAAATAATACTTTCCGGCTTTGGTAAATGTTAAGGTATCAATGTCTTTGGTTGATTTGTTGATATTGGATTTAAAAAAAGCAATACCGTCAGGAACTTTATTGCCGGTAGAATCCAAAACAGACCAGTCGTAAGAAACAGAACTTTTTATCCCACTTTTTGGGGTACTCTTTACTTTGTAAGTATTGCATCCAAGTTTTGAAATACTTCTATCTGAATTGGCCTGACCATTAACTTTTATTGTAAACGCTCGTATATAACTAGCGGTTAATGGGCATGAGTTTGAAGTTGCATTTGCTGTAAAGGTGTATGGGATATCGCTGGCCGTTCCTTTTTTTGGTGTCCAGCAAAAGGTGGCTGTTTTTTCCCTTGCAGTTGGATCTTTTATGCTAAATGTGACGTCAGAAATTCCATTATTCCAGTTTAGAGCAATTGTATCAGGAGCTGCGGAACCATAAGCTTTGTCTTCCGTTGTTATATCAAAACAAAGTTTATTGCCTTCGCAAACGGAATAATTGAACGTTTTGCTTGTGATTTTTGGAGGATTGTCATTAGGGCAATTTGCTACAGTGAATGTCATCTCTCTTCTGATAGTGCTAATTTTTTGGTAAGCACCTTTACTATCTTTTCGCCACTCATCAACTAAAAAAACGACAACGCTTATTTGGCTGCAATCTGTTGGAGTAATTATAAAATCACCAGTGGTTTTGTCCAAAAAGAATCCGATTGGAGGATTTGCGGCTGGGTTTGTATATGGCGGAGTAAAACCAGTAGGAAAATATGCCTTCAATGGATAGGTGGAACTGTATGGGGAACTGTAATTGGATTTGCTAACATAACTAGTATAAGCATAATCTAAACTATAGGATAATGAATCGTTTTCCTCATCCTGAGCCCCCATATTATAAAAATAGGGTTTGTTACAGCACATTACAGCTAATGGATTATTAGTAATTTGGGGAGAGGAGTTACATGTTTTTGTGCATGCATCTATTTCTAAAAAAGTATAAAAGGTACCTGTAGGGCCAGTTGTTATATAAACACTCCGGCAACACATACTATTAGGGGTTGCCAACCTGAATTTACAACACCCTTTTTTCATATATGCTCTTAAATCAAGAGTTCCCTCAAAAACATGTTTTTCAATACCATAAGGATATTTTCCGGTGCAGGGTTGGGCGCATTTGCTTGTGTCACTTTTGCAAGTAGCTGTTATATCTGAAATGCTAGTTCGAGACATTGACAATGTTGCTAAGGGTGTTGAAAGAGCTGAGGAGCAACTTAAAACTAAAGATGTAGGCACTGTGTTTGAGTTAGTACAGTTTTCGGTAGTTCCACATTTTGGAGATTGTCCTAACATATAACAACCCCTACAATCACGGTAGAAAGTTACAGTTATTTTAAAAACACTGTCATTGGTTCCTGAACATTTGTAGGTCATATCCATACCAATATAATGATCGGCTTTTGCTAAGTTAATTGAAAAACAAAGTAACAGAAGAAGAACAAATGGGAAAAACAGCTTTTTCATAGTTAATTAGACAGGGGTTTTAAAATAGGTTGCAAAATAAGGAAGTCATTTAAGAGTAAATAGTTGTTTAGGGAAAAATCAAAAGGACAGATAATCCTCAATCCTTGGTGTTATCTACTTCCGCTTTAAAGTAAAAACTTAAACTTCCTGATATCACATCTGGTAATGCACAGGCTTTGTTATAAATATCAAAAAAATGCCGGTCAATAAGTTTTTGATTATAGCTAAACTGGTAATAATTGCCAGTACCGCTGATTGGCCCGTGATATTTAAAATCAAAGGAATTAATAATAGTTTTAACTGAATCGTATGACAAATTATAATTCATAATTAAAGTGCCGATGCGGTCGCAAAAGGTAATTCGTGAACCAGGTAATTCTATGAGTTGACTAATGCTCTGAATCATTTCATCGTTTTCCAAAGTTTCCAATCGGTATTTTTTCTCCGAATCACTAACTCTATTTAAATCAATGATGACTTCGCTTTCATATAACAATTGAATAGATGATACCAGACGCGGATATTTAAATTTGAAATATTCTAAGAAATGCTCCTGACCGTATTTTCCATTGTTCAGTTTTTGCATACCTACCCAATCGGGTTGCACTCTATATAAATTTGGAATCAGTTCAACCGGCACTTGAAAGCCGTTTATACTTATTGAGTATTGATTACGAGCTATCAAATAAATCTGCTGATAATTTTGATCAGCCAAGGTTTTATAATTTATTTTTAATCCATTTTGCCCCATTTTATTATAAAGTTTCAGGCTATCCATTCCTTCACTAATGTAAACGTGACGGCTATCAAGAATTAACCAGCTTTTAAGGTTTATCCATGCCCCCTCTTTTTTTACTTTAAAATTAACGGCTTCTAACGTTTGCCCATTAAAAATTTTTACGGAATAAATCACTTTTCTTGAGTAGGTTTTATACGTTTCATTTCCTGTGCTATCCCATAATTTCCAATTGCCATAACGGGTTGTATCATCAATTGCCATAGTTCCAAAGGTTATTGGTTGGCTCATTTGATTAACAGTAAGAACCTCTAAAAAAATAGAATCCGTGCCGGCAAAAACACAATATTTTTTAGCCTCATCACCCGTTTTTGTTATACGTGCATTTTTTCCAACTATGATATAATTTAAGTTTAATGTGTTGTATGAATCAGGTTTAATAGCACTTTCATGAAAAATGATACGATTTGGATTAATCGTTAAAAGTTTTTGATAATAAACATAACCTGTATCAAAGGCACCTACAGAAGGGGAGTATGAAAAATCAGAATTATGTCCAACGATAAGACTAGCAAGGTGGAGCGATTGGTCACACGAATTTATAAAACGGAAGGTATCTTTTAATGTAATGTAATACAGCTCAGAAGCATGAATAACTTTTGTTTTTTTGGGCTCATCAATCCAGGTAATACATGAAAAGCTTGGCTTAGGTGGGGTAGGAACGAAGGTTTGATTCTGCTCCGGCTTTTTAGGTTTTTCTATTGATAAAAGGTCCCATTTATTCTTAGTATAGCGGTATGTTATTTTAGTTTTGCCATATGTGTCTGTTAAAAATTCGGTTCGCGTAATTGCCCCTGTACTTTTATTAATTTCAACATCCGCATAATTATCCATTGCTTTATCAGAATCGTAATGATTGGCGTCTTCATTATACACAAAGTTTAAGTAACGTTTATGAAATTGACCATCTATTCCTCTTGTATTGGAAACTAAAATTCGAAAGTCTTTCACATCGCGTGGATTATCACCAAAAAAATCATGATACTCCACAACATTTTCTATCATTATATTTCCAACCCAAAGGATTTGGGGCATTACAATTTTTTGAACTGGAATTAAGGTTCGGTAATTTTTTATTTCAATTTCTTTTATCCCAAATAAACTGTCGTTTCCATTACTATTAAAAAGTGTATCCCTTTTTGTTCGATACATGTGCTTTACCAGTCCTGTATCAGCAATCAAGGAGGGTCTGTAACTCATATTCACATCCATAGGCATGAAGTAACCCCCATCCATGCGTTTTATTTGCGGCGGATTGTGATGTATGTTTGGTTCATTGTGCATAATTCCGCTACCGCAAATAGAAACGGAATGGGCATAATTTAGACTTACCACTCTTATGCCAAAATCGCCCCCATTTTTTTTGCCATCTACATCTTCAATCCAAGCTCTATAAACAGGCATAAAAGTACCTTTTTCTTTATAATCCTCATATTCAGGTAATGAAACGATATAGGTATTTCCGGCACCTTTTAAATAAAACCGGTGATAAGGCCCTTCCTGTTTTTTTAAACTTTTGGCTTTCGTATTT
>CAMDGU010000021.1 GCA_945897885.1 Chitinophaga pinensis | reverse complement strand
AGCTGACACCGTTGCCATCATCAACCCTAATAATCCAGATGGAGGATACATTACAAGGGATAAAATGAATTACATTTTTGAAAGTTTAAGACACTTAAAGAATATAATAATTGATGAGAGTTTTATCCATTTTGCTTATGAAGATGTTGAATTATCTCAATTATCCTCAGAAGAACTTATTAATAAGTATAGCAACTTGATAATATTGAAAAGTATGTCCAAAGATTTTGGTATAGCAGGTGTTAGAGCTGGATATGCTGTGATGTCTAAACCCAAAGTTGATTACTTATTGAAATACGGATATCTATGGAATATTTCCGGTCTGGCAAATTACTTTTTCCGAGTTTATTCAAACCCCGAATTTATTAGTGAATATCATATTGTAAGGAAAAAATACATAATGAATACTCAAATGTTTATGAATGAATTAATAGGTATTTCGGGTATAAAAGTATACCCTAGTAAAGCTAATTTTGCTTTAATAGAAATAACTAACGGCAAAAATTCATTTGATTTTGCGATGGAGTTATTACTTAAGGAAGGAATTTATGTTAGAGATTGTTCCGATAAAACTGGGCTTGATGGGCAGTTTATAAGAGTAGCTTCAAGAACTTTTGAAGAGAACTTGAAAATCATCCAAACTCTTAAAGAGGTAAATTAAGTATCCTATATAAATGCGAATAGCCCTTGCCACTACCGAATTTTTAACCGAAAAAACCTACGATGGTGGTTTGTCAAATTACATTTACAGAGTAAGTTTATCCCTACAGGCATTGGGGCATGAACCTATTATTTTTGTTGCCTCCACCAAAAATGAAATTCTGGACTATAACGCTCTAACGGTGGTAAGGATAAACGAAAAACAACTAACCTGGTGGTATTGGCTATTAAACGGGCTAACTCTTTTTCGTCTCAATCCTGCTTTACTTTTTATGGTGAGGAGTTATAGGATGAAACGGGCAATTTTAAATTACCACAGAAACCACCCCATTGATATCGTGCATTACACCAATGCCATGGCCTTGGGAATTTTTAAACCTCGAAATATTCCTTCATGTATTCGAATTTCGAGTTACCAAAAATTATTGGATGAAGCCAGTGGCTATAAACAAACCTTTCGATTGTGGCAAAAACAATACTTGCAAGATGTGATGCTAAAGCAAGCTAAATACGTTTTTGGACCAAGTAAAATAATCGGGAACCATATTGCTCAAAAATTTAATAAGGAGATTGCTTTAATAGAAACGCCTTTTGCGCTGGATAATACCAATACAAGCGATGACCGCATAAATGAAATTAATACCCTAACCCAGAACAATCCATACTTACTTTATTTTGGCTCCCTCACCCAGCTTAAAGGGTTATTGGACATAGCCGAAGTTTTGCCGCATTTTTTTAAAGCTTTTCCAACGCACTATTTTGTGTTTATAGGCAAGAACATTGGAGTAAATGGACAATCGATTGTAACGCTCTTAAAAGAAAAAGCAGGAACTTTCAGCAATCGCATTATTTGGTTTACCAGTACCCCGCATCCATTACTTTACCCCATTATCCAAAACGCTGACTTAGTGGTTTTGCCTTCAAGGCTGGATAATTTCCCCAATACCTGCATTGAAGCTATGGCCTTTGGCAAAGTGGTTATAGGAACCTATAAAACCAGTTTTGAACAATTGATTGAACCGCATGTTTCGGGTTTACTATGTGAACATAGTAACCCTGAAAGCCTAATGAATGCAATACATTATGCTTTAAAAATGCCTGAAGCAGAAAAGAATAGTATTGAAATAAATGCTCAAAAACGGATAAAAAACCTAAAACCTGAAATTGTAGTGCAACAATTAGTTAAATATTACCAAACAGTTATAAAAACGTTTTAAACTATTTTATCAAGGTATTGTTTTAATTCAGCAGGCTCATTGAGCAATGTTACCTTGTTTTTATATTTAGGAGAATTAAGACTTTGACCGCCATCTGTTCTTAATTTTATTCCAGCCAATAATATTTTAACTTCAGGCCAGTTGGTAACTACTTCATTAACAAATTTTATAGGTTCCACACTTGGATTGGAAGCAGTAAAAACAGAAAGTATATAATCAGCTTTAAAATTATCCATTACAGCCGATAAATCTTCGATGGGAGTATTTTGCCCCAAATACAAAACATTAAATCCTTCTTTTTTAATTATATAATTTGCAAAAAGCAATCCCATTTCATGAAATTCACCCGACGGAAGAAACAATAGAAATTTTTGCTCCTTACTAGATTCCTTTACACCCTCAGCTGCTATTTGAATTTTCTTTTTGATGATATTCGTGGCAAAATGCTCCAAAGCCGGTTTAAGAGCATTTGAAACCCACAAATCTCCAAGCCTCTGCAAATAAGGAAAAGCAAGTTTTATCATGGTGTTCTCAAAACCCTCTTTCATTATTTGATTGGCAATAATTTTATTTATCTCCCCTTCATCCAATTTATAGGTAGCTAGTATAAACGAATTTATTAAATCATCATTTTCATTTCGTCGTTTACAAGTAACCAAGGCCTCACTGTGAATTTCATCAGCAGCAAGGCAAGCTATTTTAGAAATTTTTAAACCTTTTTTATTGAGCAGCGCAATATTTAATAATAGCTTTACATCCTCATCATCGTAATAGCGGATGTTTGTGACGGTGCGTTTTGGTGTTACTAAATTATATCTTTGCTCCCAAATACGAATAGTGTGTGCTTTAATACCCGTTAAACTTTCGAGATCTTTGATGTAATATGTACTCATTAAAAATTGCGTTTCCCTTATAAAACAAAGGGGGTTACAAATTGTTTTAAACTATAATCAGTGAATAAAAAAAACATTTTAATAACAGGTGCTACGGGATTAATTGGCACGGCATTATGCCAAAAACTAAAAGAAAAAGGGTTTTCTACGCTAATACTTTCTACTTCGGTCGCAAATGACCTTAAGGGAACATACCATTGGGACCCATCCTTAAGATTATGCGATTTATTGCCTGAAGACAAATTTTTTGGCGTAATAAATCTGTCAGGTGCCAGTATTTCAGACACAAAATGGGATGAGGCTGGCAAAGAACTAATTTTAAAAAGCCGAATTAATTCCACTGAATATTTATCCTCTATCGTTAAAAGTTTACCACATGAACCGAAGCATATTATTTCTGCTTCGGCCATCGGGTTTTATGGCATCAAAAATGATTCGATAAAAACAGAGGATTCGCCATGTGGAAATGATTTTGCGGCTTTGGTTTGCCGTGATTGGGAAAATGCAGCTAAGACAATGGAAACTCCTAATTCTAAATTATCAATCATAAGGATTGGAATAGTTTTAGGAAATAATGGCGGCTTCTATAAAAAAATTAAAGATTTAGCAAAATGGAAAATTGCAGCCCCTATTGGTTCGGGAAATCAAGCCGTTTGCTGGATTCATTTAGATGATTTGGTAAGTATTTTTATTTCCATACTTGAAGACAAAGTAAAATCGGGAATTTATAATGCTGTATCTGCCAGCGATACCAATAACGAGGTTACTAAAATAATTTCCCGAAAAAATGGACAAGGCTTTCTTCCTCCTGCTATTCCTTCCTTCTTGGTAAAACTACTTTTTGGCCAAAAGGCCGAAATATTTACTGAGAGTGCTGAGGTATCACCATCTAAACTAAAAAATGAAGGTTTCAAATTTCAATTTACCGATATAAACAAAGCCATTTCAGATTTAGCTAAATGATATCCATTCACTGGTTTCGACGCGACTTTCGTCTTCAAGATAATGCAGCCCTTTATCACGCATTAAAAAGCGGTACACCCGTTTTATGTCTATTTATTTTTGACACTTCCATCCTATCCAAATTAACAGATAAAACTGATGCCCGGGTGTCGTTTATCCATCAAGAAATTGAACAGTTAAAAACGGAATTGGAAGTATTAGGTTCAAGTTTATTGATTAAGTACGGCGAACCTTTGGCCATTTGGAAAGAGGTAATCAGCGAATATGAGATAAAGGAAGTATTTACCAATCATGATTATGAACCCTACGCCATAAGCCGCGACAATGAAATAAATAAGATGCTCTCATCCAACTCCATTAATTTTCAGACGTTCAAAGATCAAGTAATTTTTGAAAAAGATGAAGTTTCAAAGGACGACGGAACGCCTTATACCGTTTTTACTCCATACTCAAAAAAATGGAAGGCCAAACTTAACGACTTTTATTTAAAGCCTTACCCTACCGAACTGTACTTTAAAAAATTTTATAGCTCAAAGCCCCTTGCCAATATTGCATTAGAAGAATTAGGGTTTAAGAAATCATTAATACCGTTTCCTGAAAAAGAAACAAGACAAAGTATAATAAAAAACTATGAAACCAACCGCGATATCCCTTCAGTGGAAGGAACCAGTCGCCTTAGTTTACATTTCAGATTTGGTACAATAAGTATTCGCCAAAAAGCAGCAAAGGCCTTACAAATAAGTGAAAAATGGCTCAATGAACTAATTTGGAGAGAATTTTATATGAGCATTTTATACCATTATCCGCATGTGGTTTCGTCAGCCTTTAAGCCACAGTATGATAGAATTGAATGGGATAATAACCGCAACTATTTTGAGAAATGGTGCAATGGGCAAACCGGCTACCCTATAGTGGATGCGGGTATGAGACAACTTAATTCTACAGGATTTATGCATAACCGGGTAAGAATGATAGTAGCCAGTTTTTTAACCAAACACTTATTAATTGACTGGCGATGGGGTGAAGCCTACTTTGCCGAAAAGTTATTGGATTTTGAATTGGCCAGCAATAACGGGGGTTGGCAATGGGCGGCAGGATGCGGTGTAGATGCGGCTCCGTATTTCAGAATTTTTAATCCCTATTTACAAACTGCCCGATTTGACCCTAAAAATAGTTACATTAAAACCTGGGTTCCCGAATTTGAAAAACCAACTTACCCAAAACCCATAGTAAATCACGAGCAAGCCAGAACTAAATGCCTCGAAACCTATAAAATAGCATTATCACAAAGCTAAATTGAGTGATTAAAAGAGTTAATTTTTGATAAGAAAACTCACAGAATAATCTTATTTTTGCACGCAATTTTTAAAAATTAATGTTAGTAGTTTCCAATTTATCTTTACGGTTTGGCAAAAGGGTGTTGTTTGATGAGGTAAATCTTAAATTTACTGAAGGAAACTGTTATGGTGTAATAGGTGCCAATGGTGCCGGAAAATCAACATTCTTAAAAATCCTTTCCAACGAAATAGAACCTACCTCCGGTAATGTATCTGTTACTCCGGGTAAAAGGATGGCCGTATTAAAACAAGATCACTTTGAATTTGATGAATTTAATGTGCTTGAAACTGTGATAATGGGCCACAAAGAATTGTACAGTATAATGAAAGAAAAAGATGCGATTTATGCTAAGGAGGATTTTACGGACGAAGATGGAATTAAAGCCAGTCATTTAGAAGAAAAATTTGCTGACATGAACGGTTGGAATGCCGAAAGTGAAGCAGGTGAATTATTAGGCTCACTGGGCGTTAGTGAAGATTTCCACTACACTCGGATGGGTGATTTAAGCAACAATCAAAAAGTAAGGGTTCTTTTAGCCCAAGCTATTTTTGGCAATCCTGATATTTTAATTTTGGATGAGCCTACCAATGACTTGGATATTGAAACTGTAGGGTGGTTAGAGAATTTTTTGGCCGATTATAAAAACGTGGTAATTGTGGTATCTCACGATAGGCACTTTTTAGATTCGGTATGTACACATATTTGTGATATTGATTTTAGAAAGATTAAAATATATGGCGGTAGCTACACGTTCTGGTATGAAGCCAGCCAGTTAGCCTCGCGTCAGCAATCAGACCAAAATAAAAAGAACGAAGAAAAGCGAAAAGAACTTCAAGAATTTATTGACCGATTTAGTGCCAACGTTAAAAAATCAAAACAGGCTACCAGTCGTAAAAAAATGCTTGAAAAACTGAATGTGGACGATATTGACCCTTCAAGCAGAAAATATCCGGGCATCTTCTTTAAACAAGAACGTGAAGCCGGCGATCAAATACTTAACGTAAAAGGGCTAACCTTAATGCCATATTTTAAGGATTTAAACTTTAGTCTTTATAAAAACGAAAAGGTGGTTTTTCTATCACGTGAAAGTATCGCAATTACCAATTTTTTCAGAGTAATTACCGGAGAAATAAAACCTGAGTCAGGCACATTTGATTTTGGAGTAACTATTGTTAACGGTTATTTACCAAACGATAAAGACCATTATTTTGAATCAGACTTAAACCTTATTGATTGGTTGCGCCAATATTCGGTAGAAAAGGATGAAACCTTTATTCGTGGCTTTTTGGGAAGAATGCTTTTTTCAGGAGAAGAGAGTTTAAAATCCTGTAAAGTTCTTTCGGGTGGTGAAAAAGTGAGATGCATGCTTTCCAAATTAATGCTTCAAAATCCAAACCTTATGATATTGGATGAACCTACCAACCACTTGGATTTGGAATCCATTACCGCTTTAAATAACGGTTTAAAAAATTACGAAGGTACTTTAATGTTTACCAGCCGCGACCATACCATTGTTCAAACCATAGCCACTCGCGTTATTGAAATTACGCCTAATGGAATGATTGACAAAGTTTGCGAATACGATGATTATTTAGACAACAAAGAAGTAACCCAGCGCAAAGAAGAACTTTATAATTCCTCTTTAGCCGTTTAAAATTTTAAAATATAAATTCAACATAAAAAAATATAGAAATGATTAAATCGAAATTAGTAACGCTTGGAATGATTGTAGCCCTTTTTGGTGCAGTATCATGTAAAAAAGGAGCTTCAAGTTCCAAATCACCTGAAAATCCAAAACTTGAATCAAAAGTTGACAGTCTTAGTTATGCTTTAGGTTCATTGATTGGAGAAGACTTAAAAAGTGGTGGATTTGAAGAATTTAATTATGATGTAATGAACGCTGCTATGCAACGTGCTTTAAACGGCGATTCATTATTGATGGATAAAATGAAAGCCAGTTCAGTTCTTCAAGCATTTGCAATGGAGCAAATGAAAGAAAAATCAGGAAAGAACGAAAAAGCAGCCACTGATTTTATGGCTAAAAACAAGGCTGCTGCAGGTGTAGTAACCACTGCCAGCGGCTTGCAATACAAAATTATTAAAGCCGGAACCGGTGAAAAACCTGTAGACGGACAAAAAGTAAAAGTACACTACACCGGTAAATTATTGGATGGCAAAGTATTTGATAGCTCGGTAGAACGTGGTGAACCGGCCGTATTTGGTGTAAATGAAGTAATACCGGGTTGGACAGAAGGTATTAAATTAATGCCTGTTGGTTCTAAATGGGAATTATACATTCCTCCAGCTTTAGGTTATGGTGCTCAAGGCAATCAAGCTATCCCGGGTGGAAGTGCTTTAATTTTTGAAGTAGAACTTTTGGGTATAGAAAAAGGCGATGCAGCTGCTCCGGCTCCTGCGGTTAAATAATTTACCGGTTTTAACAGTTTAAGTAAATTACCTTGAAAACAAAATTCACATTGCTGATTGCTTTAGTTGCTTTTTCAATGGCATCTTTCTCTCAAAAAGGCTCACCTGACAAAACCAAACTTAAAACCAATATTGACTCTATAAGCTATGCTTTGGGGTCATTAATTGGTACCGATTTAAAAGGTGGTGGTTTTTCTGAAATAAACTATAAAATAATGAGTGCCGCCATGGAACGTGCCATGAAAGGCGATTCATTATTGATGGATAAAATGCAATCGAATGCCGTATTGCAAGCTGCAGCCATGGTGGAGATGAACAAAAAAGCGGCTGAAAACAATAAAATAAATTCAGCGTTTTTAGAAAAAAATAAAACGGCTCCCGGAGTTGTTACAACTGCCTCGGGCTTGCAATACAAAATTTTAAAAGCAGGAACAGGTTCAAAACCAACCAGCGACCAACGAGTAAAAGTGCACTACACCGGAAAATTATTGGATGGTAAAGTGTTTGATAGCTCAGTAGAACGTGGTGAACCGGCTGTGTTTGGTGTTACTCAGGTTATTCCGGGATGGGTAGAAGCCCTTCAACTAATGACCGTAGGTTCTAAATGGGAATTGTATATCCCGTCTGATTTGGCTTATGGCCCACAAGGTAATCAAGGTATACCCGGCAATAGTCTACTAATTTTTGAAGTAGAACTATTGGGAATAGAATAAAAATAAATCAAGAATTTTTATATAAAAAGACCCGATTCATCGGGTCTTTTTGTTTTTAACCACCTATGAATTATGTAATTATTCATAGGAATTATGCAACGTTTTCATTTAAGAGTAAATTTAAGTTTGCTGTATAATTTCATCAAATAAAAATCACCCCTCTTAAAAACACATTTATGAAAATCAAATCCTCATTATTCTTCCTATTAATTTTAAGTATTGCCATTACTTCTTGTGTTTCAAAAAAGAATTACAGAATAGCCGAGGATAAAATAGGCCAACTTCAAAATGACAGTTTTAATTGTCAGTCCAATTTAAGTGAATGTTTTATCCAAGTACAAAAACTGGAAGGTGATATAGAAGCCTTGAAAAATGACAATACTGCCCTTCAAAATGAACTCATGAAAGTGTCGTCAAAATCAAAACTAACTATTGCGGAGCAAGCCAAACGTTTAAAAAATTTACAAGACCTTATTGAGAATCAAAAAGAAGTGGTTAATAAACTAAAACGAAGTGTAGCTGATGCCCTGGTAAGTTTTGATGCCACTGAACTATGTATTTATATTAAAGACGGCAGTGTATATGTGTCGTTAGAAGAGAAACTGCTTTTTAAATCAGGCAGTGCAATGGTTGACCCAAAAGGAAAAGAAGCTTTAACTAAACTAACGAATGTGCTTAACAGTACAACCGATATAAACGTAATGATAGAAGGCCATACCGATAGCATTCCCATCAAAACTGCAAAGTTTGAGGACAATTGGTCGCTCAGTGCAGCAAGGGCATTATCAATAATCGAATATTAACCAAAGAAAACGGTTTTGACCCAACACGGATTAAAGCAGCAGGAAAAAGCGAATTTCATCCTATTGCTTCCAATTCTACTGCTGAATCAAGAGCTCATAATCGCAGAACCGAAATTATTTTATCACCCAATCTTGCTGAACTCTATAAACTCCTAGGTCAATAATAAATTAAAACAAAGAAGGATTATTCCCATTCATCCGGATTCTGCCCAAATGCTCATATGCTAAAGCAGTTGTTTCACGGCCTCTGGCAGTTCGCATAAGCAATCCTTGTTGAATTAAGAAGGGTTCATACACTTCTTCTATTGTTCCTCCCTCTTCACCTACAGCCGTGGCTATGGTATTTAACCCAACCGGACCTCCTTTAAATTTATCAATGATGGTAGTCAAAATCTTATTATCCATTTCATCCAGCCCAAGTTTATCTACATTTAAAGCATCAAGCGAATAGCGGGCAATATCCAATGTAATAACCCCATTCCCTTTTATTTGAGCAAAATCACGGGTTCGGCGGAGTAACGAATTAGCTATACGCGGGGTTCCTCTGCTTCTTCGGGCTATTTCATGAGCCGCTTCATCTTCTATCGGTGTATTAATAATTTTTGCTGAACGTTTTATAATGGTTTGCAACAGTTTAGAATCATAATATTCCAGTCTGCAAGTAATTCCAAATCGAGCCCTTAAGGGAGCTGTAAGTAATCCTGAACGAGTAGTTGCACCAATAAGTGTAAAAGGATTTAAGCTAATTTGAACCGACCGGGCATTAGGACCGGTGTCAATCATAATATCAATTTTATAGTCCTCCATGGCACTATAAAGGTATTCCTCTACCACATTGCTCAGTCGGTGTATTTCATCTATAAAAAGCACATCGCCTTTTTCAAGGTTGGTAAGTAATCCGGCTAAATCACCGGGCTTCTCAATTACCGGCCCTGATGTAATTCTAATATTCGTTTTTAATTCATTGGCAATAATATTGGAAAGGGTAGTTTTTCCTAATCCCGGAGGGCCATGTAACAGAACATGATCAAGTGCCTCCCCTCTTAAAACAGCTGCTTTTACAAACACCTGCAAATTTTCCATAATCTTATCCTGACCTGAAAAATCATTAAAGTTAGAAGGACGTAAAACTTTTTCTAATTCTTGTTCCTGCGGCGAAAGATTTTCTTTATTCGGGTCAAGTACGTTATTTTGCACCTTACAAAATTAAATAATATTAACAGGCAACCTACCAACTATAATCCACATCTTTTTGATATCGAATGAAATTACAAATCAAACACCTCTTCTTAGCAATCATACTCCTATTTTCAACTCTTTATTCGGTTTCTCAAGTATCTAAAACAACAGTAGAAGTAGATAAGCGTTTTCATGATTTTGGTAAAATAAAAGAAGATGGGGGAAAAGTAAGGGCTGTTTTTATATTTAAAAACACAGGAACTACCAAATTATTAATTATTAATGCCGAGCCATCCTGCGGATGCACCGTTGGCGAATGGACTAAAGACTCTATAGCTCCTGGGAAAACAGGTATTGTTACCGCCATATTTGACCCTAAAAACATGGTAGGTATAATCGACAAAACTCTTGGGATATATACAAATGCCCAATTTGCAAAGGTTGTGGTTTTGGAACTAAGAGGTGAAGTGATTTCAAGAGACAGAACCATGGATGATATTTTTCCTTACAGAGCAGGAAACTTGATGTTTGATAAAGAAACCGTTGATCTTAAGGATATTTTACACAATAAAAATGATTCAGCCTTTATAGTAATGTATAACGACGGACAATATCCAATAAAAATAAACAACACATCACCATTGCCGGAAGGAATTAAAGTAAGGCCGGATAAAAAAATTATTGATCCCAATGAAGAGGTAAGATTATTTGTTACCATTGATGGAAACAAGTTTCAGGAATTAGGATTTTTTAATAAAGCCTTTCGTTTGATTACCGACGACCCTGAATTTCCTGAAAAGAATGTTTTTATCTTTGGTTCTATCAAATATAATTTTGGCAATGTTTCAAAGAAAGAACTTAAATCAGCCCCTAAGTTTTCAATAAATTCGAAAGAAAAAGATTTTGGAGACCAACAAATTGGCTCGTTTGTTACCACCATGTTCACAATTACCAATAAGGGAAAAGAGGATTTAAAAATATTAAGTCTCAAAGCTCAATGTCATTGCACCGAGCCATCCATAGACAAAACAGTTATTAAGAAAAATGAAACTGCAACTTTAACGATAAAGTTTGACTTGATGGGAAATGCGGGAACTGTGCAAAAGCCGGTTACCATCTATACCAACGACTCAAAAAATCCTACGGTAAATGTTATTCTGAAGGCTCGGCTTTATTAATAATTTTATGCCTTTGGTTTCAATCCAATTTCAGCCCCCTTGGTAATTATAAACTCCAAACCTTCCTGATACTCATTTTTTATTACACCATCCAATATTGCCTCGCGTAAGGCATTTTTCAATACACCAATTTCGCGGCCTGCTCCTATTCCAAATAATTCCATTATCTCAATCCCATCAATGGGTGGCTGCCAGTTCCTAATCTTATCACGTTCTTCTACATCCCTAATTTTATCTTCCACTACTTTTAGATTTTGGATAAATTTATTAACCTTAAACTCATTTTTTGTGGTGATGTCGGCCCGGCAAAGTTTTAATAAACTAAAGATATCCTCTCCCGCATCAAAAATCAACCGTCGAACGGCCGAATCAGTAACAATCTCTTGCGACAGAACAATGGGGCGTAAATGCAGTTGAACCATTTTTTCAACAAACTTCATTTTTTCATTTAATGGCAAACGCAACCGCTTAAAAATCCCTTTTACCATACGAGCCCCTTTGTCTTCATGACCATGAAACGTCCACCCTTCGCCTTTATAAAAACGTTTGGTTTGGGGTTTGGCTATATCATGCAATATGGCAGCCCAGCGCAACCAAATATCATCCGATTCACGGCACAAATTATCAAGCACCTGAATGGTATGGTAAAAATTATCTTTATGCGAAAGTCCGTCAATAGTTTCAACCCCATGCAGTAAAGCCATTTCGGGAAAAACCAATTGCAATAAACCGGTATCAAATAATAAACTGAACCCTACGGATGGTTTGGGTGATAAAATTATCTTATTAATTTCATCTGAAACACGCTCCATCGATACAATTTCAATCCTATGAGCATTATCTTTTATGCCCTGCAAGGTTTCGGGATGTAATGTAAAATTGAGTTGCGAAGCAAACCGAATGGCCCGCATCATTCGCAAAGGATCATCGCTAAAGGTAATTCCGGGAGCCAATGGCGTTTTTATTATCCCATCGTTCAAATCCTGCATTCCGTTATAAAAATCAATTAACTGCCCATAATCATCGGCATTCATGCTAATGGCCAAGGTGTTTATAGTAAAATCTCGACGACTTAAATCATCTTCAAACGAGCCGGGAGATACCAATGGTTTTCTACTTTCTGACTGATACGATTCTTTTCGGGCTCCTACAAATTCGATATCCCAGTCCTCGTTTTTTATCATGGCCGTGCCAAAATTTTTAAAAACATGAACATCAGAATTATCTCCTAATTTTTTGGCTACAGCCTGAGCAAAATCAATCCCGTCACCAATTACCGTATAATCAACATCCTTGGATGGACGCTTTAAAAAAATATCACGAACATACCCTCCTACCACGTAGGCTTTCACCCCGGTTTCGGCAGCCACCTGTGCCACTACTCCAAAAACTTTATGCCCTAGTGAATCCTGCATTGGGCGGCAAAAATAACTCTGAAAAATGAGTATTAAATGGATAATTATTAATGGTTAGTGGTTAATTGATAATTGGGAGGTAAAGATTCAGTAGCTTTGTGCATTATGTTGCCTATTTATCCAGCTTCTACCATTCGTAAATGGGATGAATACACCATTAAAAATGAACCTATAACTTCCAATGATTTGATGGAAAGGGCAGCCAAAGCTTGTGTGGCTTGGCTTGTAAAAAACATTTCAACCGAACATCACATTGACATTGTTTGCGGAAATGGCAATAATGGTGGCGATGGGTTGGCCATTGCCCGGTTGCTTCTTTTTTATAACTATCAAGTGAGGGTTTTTATAAAAAATGATTCAAAAAAATCGGAGGATAACCTTACCAACCTTCAAAGATTAAAAGAGTGTGGTTTTAATGAAATAATATACCTAAATGAAAATCCTGATATAGATTTTCAAAACAATTCAGTAATTATTGATTGTATTTTTGGGACAGGATTAGACCGACCTGTAGAAGGATTTTGGATGAAGGTAATTCATCAAATCAACCAATCCAACTGCCAGATTATTAGCATTGATATACCTTCGGGCTTATTTACCGTTGACTTAAGTCAACGGCAATGGGACTTAAGTCAACGGAAAGAGATAATAAAAGCCGAAACTACTTTAACATTTCAAACCCCAAAATTTAGTATGCTGATTCCTGGTTGGGGAGACTACTGCGGTCAACTTATAATTTTGGATATTTGCTTAAGCCAAGACTTTTGCTCTAAAAACCCATCAGACCTATTTTTTACAACCTTTAATGACATAAAAAAAAGGTTCAAAAAAAGGGAGAAATTTTCGCATAAAGGTACTTTTGGCCATGCGCTAATGGTGGTAGGAAATAAAGGAAAATGTGGAGCAGCTATTTTAAGTTCCAAGGCATGTTTAAAAGGCGGAGCAGGGTTGGTAACTGTTCATACCAACAATGAGTGTTCTACTTCCATTCACACTGCTATTCCTGAAGTAATGATTGATAACTCTTCGTTGGAATCATTGGACGTAAAGCGATTTTCAGCCATTGGCATCGGGCCGGGAATTGGAACAGAAAATAGCCAAAAAGAGCTATTACAAACGATTATTAAAAATACCGAATGCCATTTGCTAATGGATGCTGATGCGTTAAATATCTATTCTCAAAATCCTGAAGACTTTAGTTTACTTGCCAATTCCATTCTTACCCCACATCCCAAGGAATTTGACCGCTTGGTAGGAAAATCTGAGAATGCTTTTGAACGATTACAAAAAGCCCAAAAATTTGCAAAAGAAAACAATGTAATTTTGGTTTTAAAAGGTGCTTATACAGCCATTTGTAATGAGGATGGCAAAGTGTATTTTAACGGTACAGGAAACGCCGGAATGGCTACTGCTGGCAGTGGTGATGTACTTTCAGGTATTATCACTTCCTTATTAGCTCAGGGTTATTTACCTATTGATGCGGCTATAGTTGGAGTATATATTCACGGAGCTACGGGTGATTTTGCTGCCAAGAATAAATCTTTAACCGGCATGATTGCATCTGATATTATTGAAAATTTGGATTTGGTTTTTAGGGAATTGGAGGGGTAATCCTTTAAATGGCATCCACTCTCACCGAAGTCATAGTCAACGAACCCGCTACCAGTTTATCATTAAAAAAAGAAACCTTATCTTTTTCTTCTATCAATCCTAATATATAAAGCAAGGGATAATAATGGTCGGGCGTTGGGATAGCATTGCGGCCTGCTATGCCAAAATTTTGGTAATTTATTAAAGACTTGTGGTCACCACTTAGAATGGCAGTTTTAAATTTTTCATTCATTTCTATGGCCCAGTCAAAGCCATAATTGGGTTCATTCATTTTATCCCAGGCTATCATTCCCAGATTGTGAACCATATTGCCACTTCCCATTATCAGCACTCCCTTTTTACGCAAGGCAGCCAGTTCTTTGGCCAATTCGTAATGGTATTGGGCAGGTTGGTTATAGTCAATACTTAATTGTAAAACGGGAATTTTGGCATCGGGATACATATTTTTTGTAATGCTCCATGTGCCGTGGTCAAGGCCCCAATCGTGGTCGAGGCCTACGGTTGTTTTTTTGAATAAGGATGCTGTTTCTTTAGCCATTTCAGGATTGCCCGGTGCGGGATACTGAACATCAAACAAGGCTTTTGGAAATCCCCCAAAATCATGAATTGTTGGGGGATTAACCATTGCCGTAATATGCGTACCCTTAGTTAGCCAGTGGGCCGAAATACACAGCACCGCTTTAGGTTTTGGTATTTCTTTGCCCATGGCTTTCCAGCGTTGCGAAAACTCGTTATCTTCAATGCCATTCATTGGCGACCCATGCCCTACAAACAATAACGGTAGTTTCTCGTCCTGCTCTTGCAGGCTATCGGTAAATGATTTAAAAGAACCTAATGTTGTCATTGCTGTAGCTGCTGAAAGTATTTTTATAAAATCTTTGCGATGCATGGTAATGCCGTGAGGCAAGTTTGCTACTTACTTTTTATATCCAAAGAAATATTTACAACTTCAGATATAAATTTATCTTTCAATGATTTATCATTTCCGTATTTTATTCCCCACAAGGTGCGGTCAATATTAAAACTGCCAACGACAGTGTAAACACCATTTGTGTTTTCAATTTTAGCTGGGAACGATACATTTTTGGTTGCGTCTTTCAATGTTAAATTTCCACTTACTTTGTAATTGGCTGCTGCAGTTACTGAGCTGTCGGTGGCTGTTGCAGTGTATGGTTCAACTGAGGTTATTTCAAATTTTGCAGTTGGAAAAATTTCAGCATCAAAAAAATCGACACTTAATAAATGAGGCAATAATTTGGCCTGAAACATTTCTTCTTTTTCATTCAATACCAATGACTTTATATCAATCAATACCTTACCTCCATTAATTTTACCGTCGGCTGCGGTTAAAGTACCCGATGAAACTTTAAAAAATCCTGGATGGTTTTTTCCTACACCATTTCCTACAAATCCAACTTTGGATGTTTCTGTATTAATTAGAACTTCACTTCCGGTAGTTGAATCTACAACTTGTTCGTCTGTTACCTGAGCTTCGTCACCTTTTGGAGTATTAGAGCAGGATGTAATAAAAAGAGATGCTGCTATCAAAGCCATACCTGCAAATAATTTTACATTTGTTTTCATATATTTTATATTTAAAAAATTAAGCTTGTTTTGAAAATTGAACATCGGCGTGAATTCTTACTTCTTCACTCACTAATAAACCTCCTGCTGCCAAAGGGGCATTCCATAAAAGGTTCCACTCCGTTCTATTTATTTTACCATTCAATGTAAAACCTACTTTTGCATTTCCCCATGGATCAATACCCATTCCACCAAACTCTACATTTAGAGTGGCAGGTTTAGTAATTGCATTTATGGTTAAATTACCGTGCAATTCATAGTTGTCATTACCTAAGTTTTTTATTTCGGTAGAAACAAATTTCATTTCAGGATAATTGGCTTTGTCAAAAAAATCAGGAGATTTAATGTGACCATCACGTTGCTCGCTACCGGTGGTTACTGAAGCCACATCGGCTGTAAAGTCGATTTTAGCGGTTGAAAAATCATCGCCATCGGTTTCTACGGTTACATCAAATTTTCCGAATGAACCGGAAACGTTAGTAATCATCATGTGTTTTACTTTAAACCCAAGTTCACTGTGTGATGCATCTAAATTCCAAATAGTTTTTGTTGTTGCTGTTGTTGTCATAATTATTGTTTAAATATTATTTGCAAATATAGAGGGTCAAATTGACTTAATTACTTAACACAGGCTATTAAATACTATTGATTTAGGTTAAGTGAATGGTAAAATTTATGTTAGGTTAAGTTTGTAAAGTACCAAAAAACTCCTATTTCGACAAATGTTTTCTAATTCTGCTCAGGCTTTCAGGAGCAATACCCAGGTAAGAGGCAATAACAAGTTGCGGCACCCGCTGCACTATTTGAGGATATTTATTAATAAAAGCCAAATAACGCTCCTCAGCTGAACTTGATAACATGGAATTAACACGGCGTTGGGTGGCTAAATAATTTCGTTCCAAAAGAATACGATGAAACCTTTCATAATTGGGAATTTGCTTAAAAATTGTTTCACGGGCTTCTAAATCTAAAATCAATAATTCACACTCTTCTAAAGCCTCAATTGTAAATGTGGCCGGTTCGCCAGTTAAATGGCTATACATATCACTCACCCACCAACCTTCAATGGCTATTTGAAAAACATGCTCGTCGCCGTTTTTATCAATGGAATAAGTTTTTAAACAACCTTTGGTTATAAATCCTGCATACTTACACACATCGCCTTCCTGTAAAAAAACTGGCGCTTTTTTAACTTCTTTACCAAATAGTTATTTCTCAAAACCCGTTTATCAGATTCCGATAACTCTATTGTTTTTGTAATGGTTTCGAAGAAAAATTCAAACATCTTTGTTCTATAAATTAGAAGTCAAAGGTATTTGTTTTCAAATTCTAAAAGCTCCTTGAAATTCTAATATATGTATCACAATTTCTGACTCCAATTTTTATCAAAAGGTTATGCTATATTTGGCACGAAAGATTATAACAAATTGAAAAAAACCTGCGTCTATAACACTATTAAAGAAAGCCTTTGGACGAAAAATCTCTTATAAAAGCCTGTGCAAAAGGTGAATCACAAGCCCACCGGGAGTTGTATGAAAAATACGGCCCTCAAATTATGGGCTTGTGTATGCGCTAATCCGGAAACAGAGAAGATGCCGAGGAAATATTTCATGATTGCCTGATAAAAGTTTTTAAAAATTTAGCTAATTTTAAATTTGAAAGTAGTTTAAAAACTTGGATATCACGAATAGGAATTAACACAGCTTTAGATTTTTTAAGGAAACGAAAAAAGACATTATTTTTAAGCCATATCTCCGATTATGATCAAGAAATAGTATATACCGATATACCGGCAGAGATAAGCCTTGAGGCAGAAACGGCAATGAAACTATTAAAAACATTACCGGTAAATCAACAGGTAATTATCAACCTTTTTATAATAGAAGAAATGAGTCACAAAGAAATAGCTGCACAACTAGGGATTAGTGAGGAAGCATCACGAGTGCAATTAAGCCGAGCAAAAAAAGTATTTCAAATAACAAAGTATCAGAGCTTAGCAGATTTGGATCAACTAAATTGAAAGGTGGAAATATTTTAATGACCGATATGAAAATCATTAATGGAAAATTGGTTGTTTTTGGAAATTTTGATTCTATAGTAAATTGGAATAAAAAACTTTATCAAGTTTCAAATATTGCATCTTACAATTCACAATAATGGGAAAGAATTGATATAACCTCCAATTTAAAAACCTTTAATATAGCCAATATGCCTGCAGCCACTAATAATGACACAAGCATTATTGTGTTTGATATTCCTGATTATGATTTAATTGTAAGATGTATTTTTCCTGTAAGATGGGAAACCATCCTTAAAGCTCCTAGAAAAGAATAACCTATTTCCAGTGTTACTTATCTTGGAAATAAATGGCTATTTACCCGAACACATTCCGACTCGTTAATTTATTATGATGGAAAAAATTTCTTTAGAAAAAAATCGGGCGTCTCACTTGGGACATCTATGGTAACCATTGAAAATAAAATCAATGTTTTTCAAAATGTTAAAGTTTACAATATGATTGGCCAGGAAGTCAAGGATGTAGAATTAAACCCTATTGGTAAAACTATTCAATCTATTTCACAATGGCCAAGAAGAATGTACTTTATACGCTCAACAAAAGGTAATTTTCAGAAGTTTTTGGTGCACTAAATACCAACTTCTATTGAAAAGGATTTTATAATACTTGTATAAGAAGAAAGCATAATAATACCTTCCTTATGATTTACTTCCCCTTCAAAATCAATTGAATCGGCAATTCCTTGCCAAGGTTCAATACAAATAAAATTTGCTGCTGGCTTAGCCCAAATTCCTAAAAAAGGCCAGTTTTCTAAAGATACTTTTACATATTTTCCGGTTGACTTTGATGCCATTTTGACCCAAGATGATTCTAAATACTTGAAAATTAAAGCATCTTTAGCAAATGTATCTTCATTTACATTTATTTGCCCTTTGCCATCAGTAACAGATTTCGTTCTGGTTGAAACAAAATTTTCTTCCAACAAATAAGAAAGTGGATTTGCATCCTTCTCAAAAATAAGTATGGCATCATTTGGTTCTAAAATGCTGAAAGCCGGATGACCACCGAAGGATACCGGTAAATCACCTGTCCCATTATTATTAACCTCAAAAGCCATTTTAAGACAATTATTGTCCAATTGATAATGGATTCTAAATTTAAATAAAAAAGGATAGCGCTGAAGAGTGTGAGCATTCTCCGAAAGTTCTAAGATAACACTATTGGTATTTTGTTCTACAATTTCAAATTGCATATCCCTAGCAAAACCATGTTGTTCTATGGAATAAGATTGACCGTTGTAACGGTATTCAAAATTTTTGAGTCTGCCAACAAATGGAAATAAAACAGGGGCATGCCTTGGCCAAACCGACTTTTCGGCTTGCCACATAAATTCTGAGTTCGAAGGTAAATGTTTTAGGCTGCATAACTCAGCACCAAAAGACAGTATTGAGGCACAATACTCCCCCGATGTTAAAACGATAGTTTGATTCAAATCGTTATAAATTTCCTCGCTTAGCTTGCTCCAATTCTATAGATTCAAACAATGCTTTAAAATTTCCCTTACCAAAAGATTTGGCTCCTTTTCTTTGTATTATTTCAAAAAACAAAGTTGGACGATCTTCTACTGGTTTGGTAAATATTTGTAATAAATAGCCTTCATCATCTCTATCTACCAAAATTCCTAATTTTTTAAGTGGCTCAATATCCTCATCAATTTTACCTACTCGGTCTATCAATTCATCATAATAGCTAGTAGGAATAGTCAAAAACTCAACTCCCCTGCTCATTAATTTAGTTACAGTATCTACAATATCAATGGTAGCTACAGCTATATGTTGAACTCCTTCTCCTTCGTAAAAATCCAAATACTCTTCTACCTGTGATTTTCTTTTACCCTCAGCCGGCTCATTTATTGGAAATTTAACGTAACCATTTCCGTTACTCATTACTTTACTCATAAGGGCCGAATATTCTGTAGAAATATCGTTATCATCAAATGATAAAATATTTTTAAAACCCATTACATCTTCATAAAATTTTACCCATGGATTCATTTGGTTCCAGTCAACATTACCAACGCAATGATCCACATATAAAAGGCCTACCTCTGTTGGATTATAGGTTGATTCCCATTTAACAAAACCCGGCATGAACGATCCATTGTAATTTTTACGTTCCACAAATAAATGAACAGTATCCCCGTAAGTATGAATACCAGACATTTTAATTTCTCCGTTTTCGTCTTTTAGTGTTTGAGGTTCCATATAAACTTTCGCCCCACGTTTTACAGTTTGCTCAAAAGCATCATAAGCGTTATCCACCCATAAAGCTAGAGAGTGAACGCCATCACCATGCTTCTTAATATGGTCATTTATAGGGTCTCCGGATTTAAGAGGTGTAGTTAGCATTATGCGCATCTTTCCTTGAATTAATACATACGACGCTCTGTCTTTTACTCCGGTTTCCGGTCCGGCATAAGCCAAACTTTGAAAACCAAAGGCAGTTTTATAAAAGTGGGCAGCCTGCTTGGCATTGCCTACATAAAACTCAATAAAATCAGTTCCTTTTAAAGGTAAAAAATCAGTGCTAGCTTGTGATTGTAATTGACTTGTTGTTTGCATAATTAGTTTGCAAAATTAATGGTTATAAAGGTATTATTACAAATCGAATAATTTAACATAAAAAAAGAGGCCGAGGCCTCTTTTAATAATATCGTATAAGAAAACTTATTTCTATTTTTCTTCAGTTTCAGGAGTAGATTCTTCTGCAGATTCAATTACTTCAACATCTTGAACAACTTCAGGAGTTTCAACAACGACCTTTTTGGTTTTAGCAACTGGTGCCTCGAATGTAGTTTCTTTTTTTGAACTTCCACGACGAGTACGTTTGGCAGTAGCCGTTTCGTTAGCCACCAATTTTCCTCCACCTAGTATTTCGTTAAAGTCAACAAACTCCATCATACACATTTCTGCATTATCTCCCAATCGGTTACCAGTTTTTAGAATTCTAGTATATCCTCCTGGTCTATCAGCTACTTTTGTGGCTACATTACCAAATAATTCTTTTACAGAATCCTTATTTTGCAAATAACTAAATACAATCCTCCGTGAATGAGTACTATCGTCTTTAGCTTTAGTTACCAATGGTTCAATATACTTACGCAATTCTTTAGCTTTGGCAAGAGTTGTAATAATGCGTTTACTAATAATTAGCGAGGTAGCCATATTTGAAAGCATGGCATGACGGTGACTTGTAGTTCTGCCTAAATGATTTATTTTATTTCCGTGTCTCATCTCTTATTTAGTCTTCGTTTAGGTTATATTTTGCTACGTCCATTCCAAAGTTTAATCCTTTTTCACGAACAAATTCCTCCAATTCAGTTAATGATTTTTTACCAAAGTTTCTAAATTTTAATAAATCTTCGATATGGAAACTTACCAATTCACCAAGTGTTCTAATTTCTGCTGCCTTTAAACAATTATAGGCTCTTACTGATAAGTCTAAATCAGATAGAGGTGTTTTTAAAATCTTACGCATTTGAAGTAAATTTTCATCTACTTCTTGAGCTTTCGATTTTACCTGAGTATCTAACAACATATTATCATCAGAGAACAACAAATAATGTTGAATTAATATTTTTGCCGCTTCTTTTAGTGCATTTTCAGGATTGATTGAACCGTCGGTTCTAATCTCGATCATTAATTTTTCGTAATCTGTTCTTCCTTCTACACGATAATCTTCAACACTGAACTTTACATTTTTTACAGGTGTATAAATTGAATCTACAGGAATTAATCCTATGGCAGCATCACTTGGGAGGTTTTCTTCTGCAGGAACATAGCCACGACCTTTATCAATTACCATTTCCAATTCAAAGTTAACAAACTGCTCCATGTTACAAATAACCAAATCAGGATTAAGTATTTCAAACATGGAAGAGAAACGACTGATATCACCGGCGGTAAATTGCTCCTGTCCTTTCAAGTTAATATATACTTTTTCAGAATTAGCTACACCACCAATCTTTTTAAAACGAACTTGCTTTAAGTTAAGAATGATTTCTGTAACATCTTCTACCACCCCCTTTATACTGCTGAACTCATGATCAACACCAGGCATTTTTATAGAAGTAATTGCAAAGCCTTCTAAAGATGATAAAAGGATTCTTCTTAGTGAATTTCCAATAGTTACACCGTATCCTTTTTCTAAAGGACGAAACTCAAACAAACCATAAAAGTCTGTTTCTTTATGCATTATAACCTTATCTGGTCTTTGAAATGCTAATATTGACATATTTATTTTTTAGTTTGCTTAATTATTATTTAGAGTAAAGTTCAACAATTAGTTGTTCTTTTATTTTTTCTGGAATATCCTCACGTTCAGGGAAAGCTAAAAAAGTTCCTTGGTAATTAGTACCATCCCATTGCAACCAATTGTAAGCTTTTCTGCGTGCCAAAGAATTGTTAATATTTTCTAACGACTTTGACTGCTCTCTTACTGTTATGACATCACCCGGTTTCAGAAGGTAAGAAGGAATGTTTAATAAACTTCCATTTACCAAAATATGCTTGTGAGATACCAATTGACGAGCTCCATCTCTTGTAGGAGATAAACCTAAACGGAAACAAGTATTATCTAAGCGTGCTTCCAAAAACTTTAGTAAGTTTTCTCCTGTAATACCGTGCTTACGGGCCGCCTTATCAAACAAGTTGGCAAACTGACGCTCTAATACACCATAAGTATATTTTGCTTTCTGTTTTTCACCAAGCTGAATTGCATATTCAGATTGCTTAGTACGACGACGGGAATTTCCGTGCATTCCGGGCTTATAATTCTTTTTATCCAAAGCTTTATCAGGGCCAAATATTGGCTCTTTAAAACGTCGGGCTATTTTGGACTTTGGTCCTGTATATCTTGCCATTTCTTATTATTCTTGTAAAATTTTAAATCTAAAATCGTAATTCTAAAATCTAAAATGATTAAACTCTTCTTCTTTTAGGTGGACGACAACCGTTATGAGGCATAGGCGTTATATCCTTTATTGACATAACTTCTAATCCCGCAGCTTGTAATGTTCTGATAGCAGACTCACGACCAGCTCCTGGCCCTTTTACAAAAACATCCACTTTTTTCACTCCAAGATCGGTAGCCACTTTGCAGCAATCCTGACTTGAAACCTGACCAGCATATGGCGTGTTCTTTTTAGAACCTCTAAATCCCATCTTACCAGCGCTCGACCAAGAAATAACTTGTCCTTGGTTATTGGTTATTGAAATAATAATATTATTGAAAGATGCCTTAATATGGGCTTGACCATACGACTCAATAATTACTTTTCTTTTTTTAACAACTTTTTTACCTGTAGCCATTTAATTATGCTTACTATTTTATTTAGTTACTTTCTTTTTATTAGCCACAGTCTTACGCTTACCTTTACGGGTACGAGCGTTATTTTTTGTAGATTGACCTCTAACCGGCAAACCCTTTCTATGTCGTAACCCTCTGTAACAACCAATATCCATCAATCGTTTAATGTTGGTTTGTACTTCCGAACGCAACTCTCCTTCAACTTTATGACCTTCAGTAATAATTCGACGAATTGCGGTAAGATCTTCATCATTCCATTCATTCACCTTCTTATTTACATCTACACCAGCATTATTTAAAATAGTTACTGCATTAAAACGACCTATACCATAAATATATGATAATCCTATCGGTCCTACTTTAGTTCTTGGTAAATCTATACCTGCAATCCTTGCCATTTTTTAACCTTGTCTTTGTTTGAATTTAGGGTTCTTTTTATTTACAACGTAAACCACGCCTTTGCGCTTTACAATTTTGCAATCAACACTTCTTTTCTTTACAGATGATGTTACTTTCATTTTTATTATTTGTATCTAAAGCTGATTCTTCCTCTTGTTAAATCATAAGGTGACATTTCTACTTGTACCTTATCTCCAGGTAAAATACGAATGTAATGCATTCTCATTTTACCACTAATTGTTGCTATTATTTTATGTCCGTTTTTAAGCTCTACTCTAAACATGGCATTCGATAAGGCCTCGATTATAACGCCATCTTGTTTTATCGAATCTTGCTTAGACATATCTTTTTTTAACGGGCTGCAAATATAGTTATTAAAATATTAAAATTCCACAAAATTATGTGATAGATCCTCCAGTAGCTGTTCTACCTTTTATTCTACCATATTTCATTAATCCATCATACTTACGCATGGATAGATGAGTATCTATTTGTGCTAAAGTATCTAATACCACACCAACCATAATAAGTAGAGATGTTCCTCCAAAAAACTGAGCAAACTGGTCATTCACTCCAAATATAATTGCTATTGCAGGCATTATAGCTACAAATCCAATAAATATAGCTCCTGGAAAAGTAATTCTTGAAATTATTGTATCAATAAAATCAGCTGTCTTTTTACCAGGCTTAATTCCGGGTATAAATCCACTATTTCTTTTTAAATCCTCAGATATTTGAACAGGATTATAAGTTATAGCAGTATAGAAATAAGTGAATAAAATTATTAAGGTAAAAAATAAAGCATTATATCCAAATGAAGTTATATCCATAAACTTTGCAAAGAAATTTGATGCTCCCGAAGCCTTATCAGATAATAAACCAGTTAAAGTCGAAGGAATAAACATTAGTGCTTGTGCAAAAATAATTGGCATAACACCAGCTCCATTTATTTTCAATGGTAAATACTGACGAACACCTCCATATTGCTTATTCCCAACAATCCGCTTTGCATATTGAACAGGAACTCTTCTAGTCCCTTGGATAAGAAGAATTACACTTAAAATTACAACCAACCAAATTACTAATTCTACTAAAAATATAATTGGTCCGCCTGCACCACCTAACCTACTATTCAATTCACCTAAAATTGCAAATGGCAATCTAGAAATTATACCAACCATGATAATTAAGGAAATTCCATTGCCTAAACCACGATCCGTTATTCTTTCACCTAACCACATGGTAAACATGGTACCAGCTATCAGTGTAACGATAGCTATGAATGTAAACGTTGCAACAGATATTGGTGCTCCTTGCTGTAAAGCATAAAGTGCATCTGCCTTTGAAGATTTTAACTGAACTATGTATGCAATTGCTTGAACAGCTGAAACAGCTATTGTAAGGTATCTTGTAATCTGATTAATTTTACGTCTACCATCTTCCCCCTCTTTAGACATCCTTTGAAACGATGGTAAAGCAAAGGTTAGCAATTGAACTATAATAGATGCTGAAATGTAAGGCATAATACCCAACGCAAATATTGAAGCTCTATCAAATGCACCTCCGGAAAATGTATTAATAAGTCCTAAAAGTCCATCTTGAGTTGATGTTCCATATTTTTCATTCATTACAACAGGATCTATACCTGGTAAATAAATGAATGTTCCGATACGGTATACAGCTAATAGTAATAAAGTTTGAAGAATACGAGAACGTAATTCCTCAATACTCCAAATATTCTTAAGGGTGGATATTAATTTTTTCATCCGTTGGATTAGATCGTTTGAGTTGTGCCTCCAGCTTTTTCAATAGCAGCTTTTGCAGTATCTGAAAAGGCGTGAGCTGTTACATTTAACTTCAAGGTCAATTCACCTCGTCCTAAGATTTTAACACGTTCCGTTTTACTAACGATTCTTCCTTTCAAAAAGGTTTCGTGGTTAACAGTATCTGTGTTCATACTTTCTGCAAATTCTTGCAACCTATCTAAGTTCATACTAGTATATTCAACTCTGAATGGATTTTTAAATCCAACTTTAGGCACACGTCTTTGCAGTGGCATTTGACCACCTTCAAAACCTACTTTTTTAGAGTGACCGGAACGAGATCCAGCACCTTTATGTCCACGTGTGGATGTTCCACCTGTGCCTGATCCATTTCCACGACCTTTACGTTTTCTATCGCGAACTGATCCTGCCGCTGGTTTTAAATTACTTAAGTTCATTTCTAAACGTTTTCTACTTTTAATAAATGCTTTACTGAATTAATCATACCTACCAAAGCAGGATTTGCTTCAACCTCTTTAGTACGATGCATTCTGGTTAAACCTAATGCTACTAAAGTTCTTTTATCACGTTCGGTGCGGTCTATACCACTTTTGATTTGTGTAATTCTAATTTTTGACATAACAATTAACCGTTAAATAATTTATCCAATGAAATTCCGCGTTGCTCTGCAATAGTGTATGGGTCACGTAATTTAGCTAGCGCATCTATTGTTGCCTTAACCACATTATGAGGATTAGATGAACCTTTTGATTTTGCTAGCACATCATGCACCCCTGCACTTTCAAGAACTGCACGCATCGCACCACCCGCAATAACACCTGTTCCGTGTGAAGCCGGTGTAATAAATACACGTCCTCCGCCAAATTTTCCAATTTGCTCATGTGGAACAGTTCCATTAATTACGGGCACCTTAATTAAATTTTTCTTGGCATCTTCAATTCCTTTTGCTATTGCATCAGTTACCTCACTTGCTTTACCAAGTCCATGGCCTACAATACCTTTACCATTACCTACTACAATTATCGCAGTAAAACTAAATGTACGTCCTCCTTTTGTAACCTTGGCTACCCTATTTATATTTACTACAGTTTCTTTTAATTCGATGTCTGTAGATCTTACTCTTAATAATGTTTGTGTTGCCATCTTTTAAAAAATTAATCCCCCTTCTCTTGCACCATCAGCAAGACTTTTTACGCGACCATGGTATAAATAACCATTTCTGTCAAAAACAACTTTAGAAATTCCATTTGCAATTGCAGCTGCTCCAACTTTTTTTCCAACTTCAAATGATTTCTGAGATTTAGTACTTTTAACTTTTTCTAAATCTTTGGATCTTGAAGAAAAAGATAAAAGTGTTTTACCTGTGGTGTCATCTATTAACTGGGCATATATATCATTGTTACTACGATATACTGACAACCTTGGTTTTTCGGCACTACCGAAAACCTTTGATCTAACCCTCTTTTTTATTTTTAACCTGCTTAATACTTTATCAGTTGCCATATCCCTTATTTTTTACTTGCTGATTTACCGGCTTTTCTTCTCAATTGCTCACCTAAGAATTTCACACCTTTTCCTTTGTAAGGTTCAGGTTTACGCATTGATCTAATCTTAGCTGCAACTTGTCCAATTAATTGTTTATCATTTCCTTCCAAAATAATAAGTGGATTCTTGCCTTTTTCAGATTCGGTCTTAACACTAATTTCTTTGGGCACTTCTAAAAAGATATTGTGAGAATAACCTAAATTTAATTCAAGCAGATTCCCTTGATTGCTGGCTTTATAACCAACACCAACAACCTCTTGTTTTGTAACATAACCTTCACTTACTCCTTTAATCATATTATTAAGAAGAGAACGGTAAAGTCCATGAAGTGCTCTTTGACTTTTACTTTCATTACTTCTATTTACCAATAATATTCCATCATTTATTTCGATAGAAATACCTTCTGATAATTTTTGTGAAAGTTGTCCTTTGGCACCTTTTACTGTGATCGTATCACCTGACGTTTGTATTTCTACGCCTTTTGGTAAGCTGATCGGATTTTTTCCTACACGTGACATTTTATTTTTGTTTGTCTAATTTTATGATACGTAACAAATAATTTCACCACCTACATTTTGCCTTTTAGCTTCCTTATCGGTCATTACACCATGTGATGTGGTTACTATAGCTATTCCTAATCCATTTTTTACACGCGGCATATCTTCTGAGGAAGTATACTGGCGAGAACCTGGTTTACTAACACGGCTAATATCGTTTATGGCTGGCAGTTTTGTTATTGGGTGATATTTTAATGCAATCTTAATTATACCACCAATTGTATTGTCTTCAAACTTAAAGTTTAAGATATAACCCTTTTCAAATAACACTTTTGTTATTTCCTTTTTTATGTTCGAAGCAGGTATTTCTACTATTCGATGATTGGCCTTAATGGCGTTTCTTACTCTGGTTAAGTAATCTGCTATTGGATCTGTCATGATTTTCTATTTATATTAAATGATTACCAACTAGCCTTTGTTACACCTGGAATTTTTCCGTTAGAGGCCATTTCACGGAATTGATTTCTACATAATCCGAATATACGGATATATCCTCTTGGCTTTCCTGTTATAGAACAGCGATTTCGTAACCTTACAGGTGAAGAGTTGCGAGGCAATAATTGTAATGCATCGAAATTTCCTTCAGCCTTTAGTTTGGCACGCTTTTCAGCATACCTGGCTACCAATTTCTCCCGTTTCTTTTGGCGGGCCTTCATTGATTCTTTTGCCATGTCTTATTTATTTTGATTTTTAAATGGTAATCCAAATTCTTTTAACAACTCTAAACATTCTACATCATTTTTTGCAGTCGTTACAAAAGTGATATTGTATCCGTTTATCTTATTGGTTTTATCAATATTTATTTCTGGGAATATAAGCTGCTCAGTTACACCAAATGTGTAATTTCCACGACCATCAAATCCTTTATCGTTAATTCCTTGAAAATCTCTTACACGTGGCAAGGCAATTGAAATTAAACGATCCAAAAATTCGTACATGTTATCCTTTCTCAAAGTCACCTTAGTACCAATTGGCATTTTTGAACGTAACTTGAAGTTAGAAATATCTTTACGAGAATAGGTTGGAACAGCTTTTTGTCCAGCTATAGTTGTAAGTTCAATAACAGCAGTATCAACTAATTTCTTATCAGATACAGCCGCCCCTATTCCTTGGTTTATTGATATTTTAACCAATTTAGGTATCTCCATTACGTTTTTGTAACCAAACTTCTCTTTAAGAGCTGGTACAACGCTACCTGTATATTTTTCTTTTAATCTTGGTGAATACATTTCTTGTTACTTAATAAAATCACCTGTCTTTTTTGAAAATCTTTGCAATTTACCATCTGCATTTAGTTTACGACCAATACGAGTAGGTTTTCCTGCTTCCATAACCATCAATTTACACAGATGAAGTGGTGCTTCTAATTTTATTATTGAACCGTTAGGATTGTTGGCATCTGGTTTCTTATGTTTAGTAACCATATTGATTCCTTCAACAACAGCTCGTTGTTCTTTTACAATTACTCGTAAAACTCTTCCCGACTTATTTTTATCGTCGCCGGCTAATACCTTTACGGTATCACCTTTTTTTACGTGTAGTTTTGGTATTTTATTAAATCTACGTTCCATAACTTATAATACTTCTGGGGCTAGGGATACTATTTTCATAAATTGTTTTTCACGCAATTCACGGGCAACTGGTCCAAAAATACGTGTAGCTCTTGGCTCATCATCTTTGCTAAGTAAAACACATGAATTATCATCAAAGCGAATATAAGACCCATCGGGACGACGCACTTGCTTTTTGGTTCTTACAATAACAGCTTTTGACACTGTACCTTTTTTTACACCTCCTGACGGAATTGCTTCCTTTATAGAAACTACGATTTTATCACCCAATGAGGCATAACGAGTACGAGTTCCACCAAGTACTCTTATACAAAGTACTTCTTTTGCTCCACTGTTATCAGCTACTCTAAGTCTTGATTCTTGTTGTATCATTATTTAGCCTTTTCTATTATTTCAACTACTCTCCAACGCTTACTTTTACTTAGCGGACGAGTTTCCATTATTTTAACAACATCGCCTATTCCACACTCTTCTTTTTCATCGTGAGCCATAAATTTTGAAGTGGCTTTTACGAATTTGTGGTACTTGGCGTGTTTCTTTTTACGCTCTATAGTAACTGTAACAGATTTTTGCATTTTGTTACTGGCTACTAAACCTATTATTTCTTTTCTGGAGTTTCTTTCCATGATATTAGTCAATGCTTTTTAATTCGTTTTTGCGACGGTTGATTTCAGTAAGATACTTTGCAACTAATCGTCTTGAAAACGTTATTTTACCGGGGTTTTCAATTTGAGACACAGCATGGCTGAATTTAAGTTTTTGCAATTGCAAACGCTCATCACGCAATACATTGTGAAGTTCCTTATTGGTTAATTCTTTTATTTTATCGTAATCCATAACTTATTCTGCGTAATTAGGTTTAACAACAAATCTTGTAACAACTGGTAGCTTTTGTGCTGCAAGCCTCATCGCTTCTTTAGCAACCTCTTGTGGAACACCTTCTACTTCGAAAATTATAGTTCCAGGTTTAATAACAGCTACCCAATACTCAGGTGCTCCTTTACCCTTACCCATCCTTACTTCAGCCGGTTTCTTGGTGATAGGTTTGTCTGGAAAAATTCTAATCCACACTTTTCCCTCTCTTTTCATAAAACGGTTTAAAGCTATACGTGCCGCTTCTATTTGACGTGATGTAATCCATTTAGGTTCCAGGGATTTTAAACCGAAATCTCCGAACTCTATCTGAGCTCCACGTGTGGCCAAACCTTTAACACGCCCTTTTTGTTGTTTTCTAAATTTGGTACGTTTTGGTAATAACATTTCTTTCTTCTATTAATATATTATTAAGCCCTATCGTTTCTTGGTCTTGAATCTCCACCAGTATTTCCACCGCCAGTTCTTGGGCCTCTATTATCTCTTCTATCTCCACCTCTACTATCGCCGCGATCTCTTCCACCGCTTCTTCTCTTGTCTCTGTCTCCACCTGGTCCACTTGGTCTGCGTTCGCCTCCTGTATTACCAGTTCCAACATTCATTGAAAGATCACGCTTTCCATAGATTTCGCCACGCATAATCCATACCTTAACACCAATTTTTCCATATACAGTTAATGCTTCAGCAATATGATAATCTATGTCTGCACGGAATGTGTGCAACGGAATACGTCCTTCTTTGTATTGTTCTGAACGTGCCATTTCTGCACCATTCAAACGACCTGAAAGCATAACTTTTATTCCCTCAGCACCCATTCTCATGGTTGAGGCAATTGCCATTTTAGTGGCACGCTTGTATGACACACGACCCTCAATTTGCTGAGCAATAGATTCAGCAACCAAGCGAGCTTCGGTTTCAGGACGCTTAATTTCAAAAATATTTATTTGAACATCCTTTTTGGTAAGCTTTTTAATTTCTTCCTTAATTTTATCAACTTCAGATCCACCCTTTCCTATTACAATACCCGGACGAGCAGTGTGAACAGTAATAATAATTCGCTTTAATGTACGCTCAATCACTATTTTGGAGATACCGCCACGCTGGATACGTGCATGCAGGTACTTGCGGATTTTATAATCTTCGGCTAATTTCTCGCCAAAGTTTTTTCCACCGAACCAATTAGACTCCCATCCACGGATGATACCTAATCTTATACTTATCGGATTTACTTTTTGACCCATTATTACTTAATATTCCTTTTAATTTATGGTTTCTACTGTCTCACCTACCACATCAACTACTAAAGTTATATGGTTTGAACGTTTACGAACACGATAAGCTCTACCTTGAGGAGCCGGGCTTAATCTCTTTATAGTTCTGCCTTGATTTACAAATATTGATTTTACAACCAAACCTGTTTCCTCATCTAATTTGGCATCATTTTTCAACTGCCAATTGGCTATTGCAGATAACAAAAGTTTCTCTACTAACAAGGCATAGGCTTGTTTTTGGTTGAATTTTAATATGCTCAAAGCCTTATTTACATTCTCTCCACGAATTTGATCAACAACCAAACGCATCTTACGAGGTGATAAAGGGCAATTATTTAATTTAGCTACTGCTTCCATAATTATCTATTTCCTGAGTGTCCTTTGAAAGTTCTTGTTGGGGCAAATTCACCTAACTTGTGACCTACCATATTTTCAGTAACATAAACCGGAATAAATTTATTCCCATTGTATACAGCGAATGTATGACCGATAAAATCAGGTGTTATCAACGAGCGACGACTCCAAGTTTTTATTACATTTTTTTTCTTTGCTTCGTTCATGGTATCAATCTTTTTGAAAAGCTTGACATCAACGAATGGACCTTTTTTAAGCGACCTTGGCATAATTATTTCTTCCTTCTTTCTATGATAAACTTATTTGAACTCTTATTAGGATTACGTGTCTTGTGACCTTTGAGACCTGTTCCTTTTCTTGTGCGTGCTTGACCTCCTTTAGCTCTACCTTCACCACCACCCATTGGATGATCCACTGGATTCATTGCTGCCGGACGCGTTCTTGGTCTACGTCCCAACCAACGATTTCTTCCTGCTTTTCCTTTATTTTCTAAACTATGGTCAGGATTACTTAATGATCCTATAGTAGCTGAACATGTAGACAATATCATGCGCGTTTCGCCTGAAGGCAGCTTCACAACAACATATTTTCCATCACGAGCAACAAGCTGGGCATTTGAACCAGCACTCCGTACAATCTTTCCGCCTTGACCAGGATTTAATTCAATATTATGTATTATAGTACCTAAAGGCATTTCACTTAGAGGCAATGAGTTACCTAAATCTGGGCTTGAACCTGAACCTGAATTAATCTTCTGTCCAACTTTAATTCCATTTGGTGCTAAAATATATCTTTTCTCTCCGTCAGAATATTCAACCAAAGCTATGAAGCAAGTTCTGTTTGGATCGTATTCTACAGTTTTAACCAAACCTTCAACTCCTGTCTTATCGCGTTTAAAATCGATAATTCTATATTGTTGCTTATGCCCACCACCTATATAGCGCATGGTCATGGTTCCTTGATTGTTACGTCCACCAGATTTTTTGATGGAAATAATTAAACTCTTCTCAGGTTTATCACCCGTAAGCTCTTCAAATGTATTCGCTATTCTATGGCGTGTTCCCGGTGTTACCGGATTTAATCTTTTAACTCCCATGACTTATATATTCTCAAAGAAATCTATTGTTTGCCCCTCCTTTAAATGAACAATAGCCTTTTTATAATTGGGTTTCTTGCCATTAATAACACCTGCTTTAGTAAAACGAGATTTACGTTTTCCCCTCACTAATATGGTATTCACTCTTTCAACTTCCACGCTATAAACCTTTTCTATTAAGGCTTTGATTTCATCCTTGGAAGCATTTTTGTCTACAACAAAACCAACCTGCGCTGTTTTATCAGCTATCTTGGTCATTTTTTCCGTTAATAACGGTCGTTTTAAAATACTCATATTATTAGGTGGTTAAAACTTCTTCTAATTTTACAACTGAATTTTCCACTAATACAACTCTAGCTGCTTTCATAATTTGATAAGTATTCAAATCTGATGCAATCATAACTTCTGATTTAGGTAGGTTACGAGCAGATAGGTGTATATTCTTGTTATATTCCGGCACAACAAATAATGTTCTTTTGTCAGCCATATTTAAAGCACCAATAAGTACATTAAATTCTTTTGTATTTGGTTTTTCAAAATTAAAGGACTCTATAACTGTTATATTATTATCTTTCAATTTGTAAGCAAGAGCAGACATACGAGCCAATCTCTTCAGTTTCTTATTCAATTTAAAACTGTAATCTCTAGGACGTGGACCATGTATACGACCACCACCCACACGAGTTCCTGACTTTAAACTACCAGCACGAGCCGTACCCGTTCCTTTTTGACGCTTAATCTTTTTGGTTGAAGCTGTTACCTCAGACTTATCCTTAGATTTATGGGTTCCTTGACGTTGATTTGCCAAGTACTGCTTTACATCTAAATATATGGCATGGTCATTTGGCTCAATACCAAAAACCCCATCGTTTAATTCAACCTGACGACCTGTATCGTTTCCTTTAATATCTTTTACGTTCAGTTTCATCTTACTTTTCAATTATAACTATGGAACCATTAAAACCAGGTATTGCACCTTTTACAACCAAAAGATTGTGCTCAGTATCTACCTTCAAAACTTCAAGATTTGTGATCTTAACTCTGTCTCCTCCGGTTCTACCAGCCATTCTCATCCCTTTAAAAACTTTTGAAGGATAAGAAGATGCACCTAGGGAACCTGGGGCTCTTAAACGATTGTGCTGTCCGTGAGTAGCCCCACCAACACCTGCGAATCCGTGACGCTTTACAACTCCTTGGAAACCTTTTCCTTTAGATGTTCCTATTACGTCTACAAACTCACCTACTTCAAAACCACTTACATCCAATGAATCGCCAAGGTTTAATGCTCTTTCAAAATGTGCAAATTCACACACTTTAGATTTAGGAGCTGTATTTGCTTTCGCAAAATGACCTATCAGCGGTTTGGGTGTATTTTTCACCTTGCGGTCTCCAAATCCAACTTGAACTGCATCATAACCGTCAGTTTCAGTCGTTTTGATTTGGGTAACAACGCACGGCCCTGCTTCTATTACAGTGCACGGAATTAGTTTTCCGCTTTCTGCAAAGATGCTGGTCATACCAACTTTTTTACCTATTATTCCAAACATGATTATATATTTCTAATTAATTTCTATAGTATCTATCACACTTTAATTTCTACATCCACACCGCTTGGTAGCTCCAATTTCATTAAAGCATCTACTGTCTTAGCTGTTGAACTATAAATATCCAATAATCTCTTGTAAGAACAGGTTTGAAATTGCTCACGAGCTTTCTTATTTACGTGTGGTGATCTCAACACAGTAAAAATTCTTTTCTCAGTTGGTAACGGAATTGGACCATTAACTACAGCACCAGTTGCTTTAACAGAGCGAACGATTTTCTCAGCTGATTTGTCAATCAGTGTATGGTCGAACGATTTTAATTTGATTCTTATTTTTTGGTTAACCATTGTATTATGCGTTAGCTTTAACTCCTTTTACTTTCTCAATTATTTCTTCAGCCATATTTCTTGGAACTTCATTGTAATGTGAAAATTCCATGGATGATGTAGCACGTCCTGAAGTTATCGTTCTCAAGGTCGTTACATATCCAAACATTTCAGACAATGGAACTTTTCCTTTGATAACTTGAGAACCTGCTCTTTCTTCCAATCCTTCAATTAATCCTCTTCTTCGGTTAAGATCGCCTTGAACGTCACCCATATAATCTGCTGGTGTAACAATTTCAATCTTCATAATTGGTTCAAGAATTATAGGTTGCGCATGCTTGGCAGCATCTCTATATCCTTGCTTGGCAGCTAATTCAAAAGATATTGAATCCGAATCCACTGCGTGAAAAGAACCATCAAATAAACGAATTTTCATAGTTTCTAGTGGATAACCAGCTAGAACACCGTTCTTCATTGATTCCTTAAATCCTTTTTCAACTGAAGGTATAAATTCACGGGGAATAGAACCACCCACAATTTGATTAACAAATTGTAATCCTTCACCTTTGAAATCCTCATCAACTGGTGACATTTCAAATTGAATATCAGCAAATTTACCACGTCCACCCGTTTGCTTTTTGAAAGTTTCGCGGTGTTTTACTGTACCTTTAAGAGCTTCTTTGTAAGCTACTTGTGGGGCACCTTGATTAATCTCTACTTTGAATTCACGGCGTAAACGGTCCACAATAATTTCTAAGTGAAGCTCACCCATACCACTTATAATGGTTTGACCCGTTTCTTCATCCGTTTTTACTTGGAAAGTAGGATCTTCTTCTGATAATTTACCTAAAGAAACACCTAATTTATCAGAATCAGCTTGGGTTTTAGGTTCAATTGCTAATCCAATAACCGGCTTAGGGAAATCCATTGCTTCCAATACGATTGGGTGCTTTTCATCACACAATGTATCTCCAGTTTTAATATCTTTAAAACCTACTGCAGCTCCAATATCACCGGCACCTAAAAATTCAATAGGATTCTGCTTGTTTGCGTGCATTTGGAAAATACGAGATATACGTTCTTTATTACCACTGCGTGTATTTAGAACATATGAACCTGCATCTAATTTACCAGAATAAGCTCTAATAAAGGCTAAACGACCAACAAAAGGGTCTGTAGCAATTTTGAATGCTAAAGCAGCAAATGGTTCTTTATAATCAGGCTTACGTGTTACTTCTTCTTCTGTATCAGGATTTGTTCCTGTAATTTCCTTACGATCAAGCGGGCTTGGCATAAGTTCCATTACTAAATCTAGCATTGTTTGAACTCCCTTATTTTTAAAAGAAGAACCACAAACCATAGGAACAATTTTCATATCCAAACATGCTTTACGCAATGCATCCAAAATTTCTCTTTCAGTAATAGAAGCTGGATCTTCAAAGAATTTTTCCATTAAACGGTCATCATATTCAGAAACCGCTTCAAGTAATTTTTCTCTCCACTCATTAGCCTCCTCTATCATATCATCTGGAATTGGAATGGTTTTGTAAGTCATTCCTTTATCTGTTTCATTCCAAATCATTCCACGATAGTTAATCAAATCGACAACACCAGTAAAACCATCTTCAGCACCAATTGGCAATTGAAGTGGAACAGCATTGCTTCCTAACATTTCTCTTACTTGCTTAACAACCATTAGAAAATCGGCACCGGAACGATCCATTTTATTTACGAAACCGATACGAGCAACATTGTAATTGTTAGCTAATCTCCAGTTAGTCTCAGATTGAGGCTCAACGCCATCAACCGCACTAAATAAAAATACAAGTCCATCAAGTACACGTAATGAACGATTTACTTCTACAGTAAAATCAACGTGACCCGGTGTATCAATAATGTTTATGTGATATTCTTTTGTTTCAGGAACTTTAGCACCATCCTTCATTGGATAATTCCAAGCAACTGTGGTTGCAGCAGAAGTAATGGTAATTCCTCTTTCTTGCTCTTGAGCCATCCAATCCATTGTAGCAGCGCCATCATGTACCTCTCCAATTTTATGGTTTACCCCAGCATAATACAAAATACGCTCGGTAGTTGTAGTTTTACCTGCGTCAATGTGAGCAGCAATTCCTATATTTCTTGTATATTGTAAATCTCTTGCCATTATATATTATACCCTGAAATGTGAAAATGCTTTATTGGCATCAGCCATTTTGTGTGTATCTTCTTTTTTCTTTACAGATGAACCTTCACCCTTAGCAGCAGCCATTATTTCTCCGGCTAATTTTTCGGCCATTGATTTTTCGTTTCTCTTTCGGCAGTAAGTAAGCATCCATTTTGTTCCTAAAGCTACTCTTCTTTCCGGTTTCACTTCCGTTGGAATCTGAAATGTAGAGCCACCCACACGACGAGCTTTTACTTCTACAGTTGGCATTATATTGTTTAAAGCTCTTCTAAAAACCTCAACACCTTCTTCCTCTGGTGACTTACCTCCAACTATATCGATTGCATCATAAAATATTTTACGAGCTTGGCTTTTTTTACCATCCTCCATCATACAATTGATAAACCTTGAAATCAACACATCGTTAAAGCGTGGATCTGGGGTTTGAATTCGTTTTTTTGCTCTTGACTTTCTCATTATTTTTTAACTTTTGGTCTCTTAGCACCGTATTTAGATCTGCGTTGTTTTCTTCCTTCAACACCTGCTGTATCTAAAGCACCACGAACGATGTGATAACGAACACCAGGTAAATCTTTCACCCTACCTCCACGCACAAGTACAATAGAGTGTTCTTGTAAATTATGTCCTTCACCCGGTATGTAGGCGTTAACTTCTTTACTATTTGTTAATCTAACCCTGGCTACCTTACGCATAGCGGAGTTTGGTTTCTTTGGAGTAGTCGTATAAACCCTAGTACATACACCTCTTCTTTGCGGGCATGAATCAAGGGCAGGTGATTTGCTCTTGAACTTGGGAGCTACACGGCCTTTACGGACTAATTGTTGAATGGTCGGCATTTGCTTTTTGTGTACAATTTTTTAAAGGACTGCAAAAGTATGATTTTTCAAATAAAATCCAAACCCGTTTTGATAAATTTTTCAAAAAAAGAATATTGTTTTTTGAAAAAGCTATTAAATAAAGGCAACAGCCTGAATTTCAGACACCATTCTATTTTATTTCTTAGTAAGTTTATGATATATATTTTTTACTAAGTTTGCCGACAACAATAGAACTTAAAAAAACTACAAATTATGTTATCAGATATCGAAATTGCCCAATCAACCCAACCCAAGCACATTAAATTAATTGCAGAAAAATTAAACATTGATGCCGACGATCTTGAATATTATGGAAAGTATAAATGCAAACTTCCACTTGATTTAATAAACCATGAAAATTTGACCAACAGCAATCTGATACTAGTTACTGCTATCAATCCAACTCCGGCAGGAGAAGGTAAGACGACAATGAGTATTGGACTCACCGAAGGTTTAAATAAAATAGGTAAAAAAGCCGTAGCAGTTTTACGTGAGCCTTCTTTAGGACCTGTGTTTGGTGTAAAAGGAGGAGCTGCAGGCGGAGGATATAGTCAGGTAATTCCAATGGAGGATATTAACCTGCATTTTACCGGGGATTTTTCGGCAGTTGAAAAAGCAAACAACCTTCTGGCTGCTTTGATTGACAATAATATTCAGAACAAAAAGGAGAATAACCTAAATATAGACCCACGAACGGTGGTTTGGAAAAGGGTAATGGATATGAACGACCGTTCCCTAAGACAAATGGTTATTGCTCTTGGTGGTAAAAATGGTGGAATGCCCCGTGAATCGGGTTTTAATATTACAGCGGCTTCTGAAGTGATGGCAATACTATGCATGTCAAAAGATTTGAAAGATTTAAAAAACAAGTGTGGTAATATATATATAGGAAATACCTTTGATGGACAACCGGTTTTTGCTCGTCAACTTAACGCTCATGGAGCAATGGCTGCATTATTAAAAGATGCCATTAAACCAAACTTGGTTCAAACACTTGAAGGCAACCCGGCTATTTTACATGGTGGGCCATTTGCCAATATAGCGCAGGGAACCAACACTATTTTGGCTACCAAAATGGGAATGAGCCTTGCTGACTATGTGGTTACTGAAGCGGGATTTGGTGCCGACCTGGGTGCTGAAAAGTTTTTAAATATAAAATGCGGTTATGCCGGTGTAGTTCCTAAATGTGTAATGATTGTGGCTACCGTTCGTGCTTTGAAATATCATGGTGGTGTGGATGTGAAGGAATTGAAGCTTGAAAATGTAGAAGCTTTGAAAAATGGGTTCTGTAATCTTGAAAAACATATCGAAAATATTAAATCCTTTGGAATTCCTCCTGTGGTGGTTATTAATAGATTTTATGCTGATTCACCTGCAGAAGTTGAAACCTTAATTAAATTAGTTGAAGGTAAAGGCGTATCGATAGCCATTGGAGCAGGATTTGAACATGGTGGAGAAGGCATGAAAGAAATTGCTCAAAAGGTGGTGGACACCATTGCATCAAACACTAACACATTTACAGGAACCTACGACTGGAATGATACGGTAGAAAATAAATTAAATGCCATTGCCCAAAAAATTTATGGAGCGGATGGGGTTGAGTATACTCCAAAGGCATTAACAGATCTTAAAAAAATATACAAAATGGGCTTTGACAAATTGCCTATTTGTATGGCTAAAACACAATACTCATTGACCGATAATCCAAAAAGAATTGGACGACCTACAGGATTTAACCTTACCGTTCGTGAGTTTGAATTTGCAACCGGTGCAGGATTTATAATTCCTGTGTGTGGGGAAATGATGCGTATGCCTGGTTTACCTCAAATACCTTCGGCTGAAGCCATTGATGTGGATGATGATGGAAAAATTTCAGGATTGTTTTAATAACCACCTCTTAATTTTTTCCCCTAAACTGTACACTCTATTTGGCTGTGGATATATGAATCCATGCCTTATCACGCTAAAAAAATAAATTTGTCGTTTGATATTCGATGACAGCCCATTTTTTTAGATTACTTATCATTTGTTTGTTTTCTGTGCCTTTTACCGTTTTAGCACAGCGTGACTCTGTAAAGGATTTGGACAAGGTGGATATTTACACCAAATACCGCCCGGTACTAAGCGATGCTAAAAGGGTGGAATCGCAGCCTGAAATGAAGGAGCCTGAAATAAAAGCTTTAAATTTTACGTATTCGTTTCCTGATTTACGCTATAAAGTTCAACCGGCCTTTACTTCCATTGCCGCACAAGAATATAGAACGCAGAGCAATCCCATTATAAATGGCAATTATATAAAAGCAGGATTTGGTAACTACACCACTCCCCTGCTTCATATTGAACTACACAATGGCAAAAGCAATAATTATGCTTATGGAGTAACCGCCCATCATTTATCATCAAGGGGAAAGCCTGCTTACAAAGCGTTTATGGATAATAATATTGCCGTTCATGGGGCAAAATTTATGAGAGGAAATACCTTGAGTGGTCAGATTGGATATTCCAGATTTGGGTATAATTATTATGGCTACAACCATGAACGTGACACGTTTGAAAAAGATTCGGTAAAGCAGGCTATCAATAATATTACGGCTAATCTTCACTACGATAATTTAAAAACTTCAAAAAAATTAAAAACCAGTTTTGATGGTGACTTTTACAGATTTTCCCTCATTCAGCAAAATGAGATTGGATATCGAATTGGTAATAAAACAGGAGGAAAAGTTGGCAATGGCGAACTTTTTGTAAATACCGCATTTGAAGGTTTTGCATCAGGACCCGATTCAGTTAAATACAACCGAAACTACATTGATATAAATCCTGTTTATAAAATGAAGTACAAAGATGTGGATTTAACCATGGGTGCCTTTGCTTCCATTTTTCTTGATTCATTAGACGATAATTTTTATTTATACCCTGAATTTAAATTGGATTACTATGTGGTTCCTGAAAAAATGAAGGCTTATGCCGGAATTGGCGGTGGACTTACAAAAGGGTCAACCCGAACTTTGTATAACGAAAATGCATTTTTAGCCCAAAATCAGGTATTGAAAAACATGTACACTCCCTACAATATTTTTGGAGGAATAAAAGGCAAACTAGGAAGCAGTTTTGACTACATGCTTGAACTTTCACAACAATCCATTAATAACCTCCCAATATACTGGAGCGATACACAAGCCTTGCGCAAATTTGTAATTTTATATGAAAATGTAGGCTTATTTAAAGTTCAGGCAGGATTAAATTACAACCGCTTTGAAAAATTCAAATTAGGAACAAACTTTACCTACTTTTCATACAGCACCACATCGGCACATGCCTACCAGCGTCCTGATTTTGAATGGAACACAAAAATTTCAGGAAATATTGGTGGTAAGCTGAATTTGCACTCCAAAGTTTATGTAATTGGAACCCGTTATGCCAGATATATTATGGGTGCAGAGAGTGAAAAACTTCCGGTAATAGCCGATATTAATATTGGTGCCGATTACAGAATAAGCAAAGATTTTTCAGCCTTTATTGATTTAAATAATTTAACCAATCAAACCTATCAGCGTTGGTTTAATTACCCTACCTACGGTTTTAATGTGATAGCCGGAGTTACATTTATCTTCTGACATTTTAAAATTCTTTGCACTTATAATCAGTTTTTTAAAGCATCAAAAACAAATTATTTAAGCACTTTCACATGTTTATAATTAACTTGCACTGTTTAAAATATGGTAAATATGAGTTTGATAGATAGTGTAGCTGAATTACTTTATAAGCATAATTGCGTTATAATACCTGATTTTGGTGGGTTTATAACCAATTACAAAGAAACCGGTTTTGAAGAAAGCCGCAATTTGATTAGTCCTCCTTGCAAAAAAGTAGCTTTTAACCAAATATTGGTTGAAAATGATGGTTTACTAGTAAACCACTGGGCGCAAAAAAAGGGGATTAGTTATACAGAATCGTTTAAAAATGTTTCAGATTTTGCTGTATTTCTTAAAAAAACTATTTTTTCGAATAAGAGTTTTGATTTCAAAAATATTGGAACCTTTTATCTGAACACTGAAAACAAAATAATTTTCATTCCTTATCTGGGTCATAATTTTTTAGAATCTAGTTTTGGTCTTCAACCAATAAAAGTAAAGCAACTTCAACTGCAGCCGGTAATTTCAGTTATTAGCGAAAAACCTGCCTTAGAAATAACTAAGTCTGAAATCAGTGTTGAACATGAATTAACTGAAATAACATTAAAACCTACTTACTTTAAAAATCCATTATTTTTAAAAGCGGCTTCTATTGCATTGATTGCAGCAGTTACTGTGTTTACTATTAATTTTTTACTTAACAATTCAAAAAGACTGATAGCAGGCTACAAACAAAAAAATGAGCAACAAGCTTCTATTATTTTCATTGACGCCAAGAGTGAAAAGCATGTAAAAGTTAAAATGATAATATTGTCGACCCTTGATTATGATGCTGAACACAAAAAATTAGATGAACTTAAAACAAAGTTAACAACACTGTCTGAGAGCAGAAACTCGTCAAGACAAGAAACTTATAACGTTGTAGTTGGCTATTACGACACCGAAGCTCAGGCTCAAAAAATTCTTAAAAAATTGAGTGTAGATTATTCAAACGTAAAACTGGCAGATAAAACCACTGAAGGATTTGGAATTTTGGTTGAATCCTTTTACAAACATACTACAGCTGATGCTTTTAGCGTTATGCTAAAGCAAAACGGTTACATGAATATTAAAATTGAAAAACAAATAGTAATAGGCGAATAAGCTTAAACTATTTGCATCAGAAAAAATACTTTAACAAAATGGACACAGAAAATCAAAAAGGATTAATTGGAACCATATTATTTCATGGATTGATGCTATTGTGTGTTTTTCTGATGAGTTTTGCCAGTGGCGGTGGAGGTGGTGATGGTGATAATGGTACTGGTGAAGCTCTTGGTGGAATTGAAGTTTCATTAGGAGAGCCTGACTTGGGTGGGCCTGATACAGAAGCTGGATTTTCTGCCGAGGAGGTTGTTACCACTCAAGAAACTCCTTTGGAAGATGAGACATTGACCGATGATAATTCGGTAGCTCCCGAGGTAATAAGTAAAACTCCTGAAACCAAACCAACAGCACCAAAAATAACCGCGCCGGTATTTAAGAAAACCGTTCCAAACACGATCCCTAAGAAAATGCCTGATTCAAAAGGCTTATTTTCAAAAAAAGGTGGAAACAAAGGCGATGGAATAACTCCTGGTAACCAAGGTGAAGATGATGGCAGCTTCAATGGAAATAATGGTGATGGCACCAGCAAAGGTGACGGCGGTGGAAAACCCGGAAGTGGAAATGGTAATGGAGATGGAAACGGTACCGGAGATGGACCAGGTGACGGCCCCGGAAGCGGTAAAGGAAAAAATGTTAATTTCGGATTACGAGGTTTTAGAACAAAGAATCCATTTACCATTGATGCCAAGAAAGCTGGTTCAGGGTCAGTAGTTATAAAGTTGTGCGTTGAAAAAGATGGTAAAATAAAGACTGTTGAAAAAACCTTAAAAGGCACCATGACTGACCCCTACTTTATAAATTTAGCCTTGGAAGCCGTGCGAAGTAATTCATACGTTCCTACCGGTACTGAGGTTTATGACCCATGCGGTTACGTTACGTTTACCTTCAAAGCTAATTAAGGTCGATGTTATTTTTGTAGAATGGTAATACCATTTCCTGATCTCCAAATTTTCAAATTTTCAAATTAATCTTTGAATTACGATTCAGTATTAGAATACTTGTATGCCAAGCTTCCAATGTTTCATAGGATTGGGGCAGCGGCTTATAAAAATAATTTAACCAATACCATTGCTTTGTGCAATGCTTTGGGAAATCCAGAACTCAAATTTAAAACCATTCACGTAGCCGGCACCAACGGAAAAGGATCTACTTCCCATGCATTGGCTGCTATATTTCAGCAACATGGATATAAAACAGGACTTTACACATCTCCACATTTAATAGATTTTAGAGAGAGGATTCGGATAAACGGTGAAATGATTCCGAAAGAAAATGTAATAAAATTTGTGGAACAGCATGGTTGCATTATTGAAGAAATTAAACCTTCCTTTTTTGAAGCTACCGTAGGGATGGCCTTTGAATACTTTGCCAATGAAAAGGTAGATATAGCTATTATTGAAACCGGCTTGGGTGGCCGCCTTGATAGCACCAATATTATAACTCCAATTTTATCGGTTATCACCAATATTAGTTTCGACCATACCGACATGCTAGGCGATACATTACAAAAAATTGCCTCAGAAAAAGCAGGAATTATTAAGCCTAATATTCGGGTAGTAATTGGTGAAACCGACTCCGAAACCAAAGAAGTTTTTATAACCAAAGCCAAAGAAACCAATTCAGAAATTTACTTTGCCGATACCAATCCAAATTATTTCAATACCGAAATAACAACAGATTTGGCTGGTGCTTATCAGCAAAAAAATATGATTACTGTGCTTCAAGCCGTGGAAGTTTTAAAATCTGAAGGGTTTAACTTATCAAATTTTACCGTGGCTCGTGCTTTAAATAACATTAAAGGTTTAACCGGATTAAGAGGCCGATGGGAAATACAATGTAATTCTCCATTTATAGTTTGCGATACAGGCCATAATAAAGCCGGACTTGAAGTTGCTATGGCCGAATTGAAAAAAGTAAAGTACACCAATTTGTATATGGTTTTTGGTGTGGTAAAAGAAAAAGAAACCCATGCAATATGGGATTTATTGCCCAAAGATGCTTATTACTTTTTTTGCACCCCCTCTATTCCAAGGGGCCGCAATGATGAGGATTTGTTTATTGA